>CAJQRZ010000073.1 GCA_905612435.1 uncultured Candidatus Pelagibacter sp. | reverse complement strand
AAAATATTGAAAAATATTTATCTTTAGTAAATAAATATAATAAAAATATTGACATTTTAGTTATAGATGACAGTAGTCCAGATGGAACAGGCAAAAAACTTTTAAAATTAAAAAAAAAATATAAAAATTTATTTGTTATAATAAGAAAGAAAAAACTTGGACTAGATACAGCCCATAAATTAGCTTATGACTATTCTATAAAAAAAAAATACAGTAAATTAATTACAATGGATGCAGACTTATCTCATGATCCAAAAGTAATTCCTTCTTTTTTAAAAAAATTAAATAAGAGTTCGTTTATAATTGGTTCAAGATATATACCGGGTGGAAAATGTGATATGGAAGGTTTTAGATTATTTCTTAGTATTGTAGGAAATAAATTTATAAAAATATTATTTAACATTAATTGTAATGATTATACCTCAGGTTATAGAGGCTTTAATTTAAAAAAATTGAAAAATTTTAATCTTAATAAAATATCGTCAAAAGGGTATAGTTTTTTCATGGAGACTATTTATCAACTAAATAAAAAAAATATAATTATTAAACAAATCCCAATTTATTTCCCAAGGAGAAAACACGGCAAATCTAAAATTCCTAGGGTTGAGCTTTACCGTACTTTAATTAATGTGATAATTTTATATCTTAAAGGCTAAATAAATTATTAAAGTTCTAATTTTTTATTAACCATTAATTTGTGAGTGTAGTTCATCTACTAACATTAATGATAATTGTATATGTGGGATTTGTATATCCATCTGATTTATTTTTATTCATAATATTTAAACAAATACACGAAAAATAAGGTTTTTTTAATTAAAAACTACTTTACAAGTTTAATTTTAATTCGTATATGGTGTGTGCCTGGTGATTATTGCGAAGGGGTAATACCCGATCCCATTCCGAACTCGGAAGTCAAGCCCTTCAGCGCCGATGGTACTTTGTCTTAAGGCACGGAAGAGTAGGACATTGCCAGGCTAATAAAATATTATGAAAATAAAAAGCTCATTAAAATCACTTAAAAAGAGAGACCTTAATTCTAAATTAGTTAGAAGAAGAGGTAGAGTTTATATTATCAATAAAACAAACCCAAAATTTAAAGCAAGACAGAAATAATTTTTATTTTAGATTTCTATTATGAAAATTGTATCAATTTCTGAAGATAAAAAATTTGAGAAAAGGATTGCAGTCACTCCTGATGTTGCAAAAAAATATATAAATTTAGGTTTTGAACTTTCATTACCAGAAAATTATGGTGCTCATCTAGGCATTAATGACAATGTATTTAAAGATGTAGGAGTAATCATTCTTAAAGATGAAAAAGAATTAATTAATAATTCAGATTTAATTATCCAATTAGGTTTGTTAGCAGATGAAAAATTATCTTTAATAAAAGAAGGTCAATCAATTGTTGGTATTTTTAACCCATATAATAATAAAGAAAAAATAGAAAATTTAATTAAAAAAAAAATTAATTTATTTTCATTAGAGTTGTTACCTAGAATAACTAGAGCACAATCAATGGATATACTTTCTTCACAAGCAAATCTTGCTGGCTATAAAGCTGTAATCGAATCTTTTGCTAAGTTTGAAAAAGCTATTCCAATGATGATGACGGCTGCAGGTACTATTCCAGCTGCAAAAGTATTGGTTGTTGGAGCTGGAGTTGCTGGATTACAAGCTATTGCTACAGCTAAAAGAATGGGGGCAATTGTTTTTGCTACGGATGTTAGAATGACATCTAAAGAACAAGTTGAAAGTTTAGGTGGTAAGTTTTTAACTGTTGAAGGTGCAGAAAATCTTGAAACTGAAGGTGGTTATGCTAAAGAAGCCTCCGAAGATTTTAAAAAAAAACAAGAAGAACTATTAAGTGAGACTCTAAAAAAAATAGATATTGTAATCTGTACAGCTTTAATTCCTGGAAAAAAAGCACCAGTGATAATTAAAGAAAACATGATAAATGTTATGCAAGCTGGTTCAGTAATTTATGACTTAGCTGCTATCCAAGGTGGCAATACTGCTTTTACAGAAGTAGATAAAATAATTGATAAAGGTGGTGTAAGAATTATAGGTGAAACAAATATTCTAAATAAATTACCAATCTCTGCATCAAGTTTGTATGCAAAAAATGTGTTCAACTTTGTAGTAAATCTATATGATAAAGAAAATAAAAAAATTAATATTAATTTAGAAGATGAAATAATCGAAAAAACATTAATTAAATAAAATTATGGAAATAGATCCTTTTATATTTAGACTAAGTATTTTTATTCTTTCAATTTTTATTGGTTATTATGTTGTATGGAGTGTTACACCTTCTTTACATACTCCATTAATGTCAGTCACTAATGCAATTTCATCAGTAATTATTGTAGGAGCAATAATTGCTGGCTTAGCTGGAAATTTAGAAAATATTTTTAATACCTCAAATATCTTTGGCTTTTTAGCAATATTTTTAGCTTCAATAAACATTTTTGGTGGATTTTTAGTCACTCATAGAATGCTTCAAATGTATAAAAAAAAGAAGAAGGATAAATAGTGATGTCAGTAAACTTATCTGCAATTTTTTATTTAATTTCAGGCGTGTTGTTTATTTTAGCATTAAGAGGTCTGTCATCACCGGAAACATCTAGGCAAGGTAACTTTTTTGGAATTCTTGGAATGATAATTGCAATCACTGTTACATTTCTGTCTATAGGGAATTTTTCTAGTGGTTTTGCTTATGTACTTATTTTTCTATTAATAGGAGGTTTAATTGGTGCCTTTATAGCATATAGAATACCCATGACAGCCATGCCAGAACTCGTGGCTGGCTTTCATAGTTTAGTAGGACTTGCGGCGGTATTTGTTGCAATATCAGCTTTTTTAAATCCAGAAGCTTTTAATCTTGGATCTATTGGTAACATTAAGCTTGGAAGTTTAATTGAAATGTCAATTGGAGCATCAGTAGGTGCGATAACTTTTTCTGGTTCGATAATTGCTTTTTTAAAACTTCAAGGAATAATGTCAGGTTCACCAATAACATTTAAAGGTCAACATCCACTTAATGCTTTAATGTTGATTTCTATAATTGTTATAACTTATTTATTATGTTCGACTCAATCTTCTAATTTATTTTGGGGATTATTAGCTGTTTCTTTTTTAATTGGTTTTTTATTAATAATTCCAATAGGTGGTGCGGATATGCCTGTTGTAATATCTATGTTAAATTCTTACTCCGGATGGGCAGCAGCAGGAATTGGTTTTACTCTAGAGAATAGTGCTCTAATTATTACCGGAGCTTTAGTTGGTTCATCTGGAGCAATTCTTTCATATATAATGTGTAAAGGTATGAATCGATCTTTCTTTAATGTAATTTTAGGAGGATTTGGAGCAACAGAACAATCTTCAATATCTAGAAGTAAAGAGCAAAAACCTTTTAAAAGTGGAAATGCAGAAGATGCAGCATTTCTTATGAAGAACGCATCATCAGTTATAATTGTTCCAGGTTATGGAATGGCAGTAGCACAAGCTCAACATGCATTAAGAGAGATGGTAGATACACTTAAAAAAAATGATATTAAAGTTTCTTATGCAATACACCCTGTTGCTGGAAGAATGCCTGGACACATGAATGTACTGTTAGCTGAAGCAAATGTTCCTTATGATGAGGTTTTTGAATTAGAGGAAATAAATAATGATTTTGCTAATGCAGATGTTGCATTTATAATAGGAGCAAATGATGTAACAAACCCATCAGCAAAAACAGATCCTCAAAGTCCAATTTATGGAATGCCAGTTTTAGATGTTGAAAAATGCAAATCTGTGTTATTTGTTAAAAGAAGTCTATCACCTGGATACGCAGGCATTGACAATGATTTATTTTATAGAGAAAATACTCTTATGCTATTTGCTGATGCTAAAAAAATGACTGAAGATATTACTAAAAATCTCTAAAATATATGAATACAAAAATTTTCTGTGATATAGCAGAACTAGATCAAATAAAAAAATTTAATAAAAAAAAAATTGTAAAAGGTTTTACAACCAATCCAAGTTTAATGAGAAAAGCTGGGGCAAAAGACTACAAGTCTTACTCTAAAAAAATATTAAAGATTTGTAATAATAAACCAGTTTCTTTAGAGGTTTTTGCTGATGAGTACAGAGAGATGAAAAATCAAGCTCTCCAAATCAATACTTGGGGTAAAAATGTTTATGTAAAGATACCAGTGGTTAATTCAAAAAATGTTTTTATGGGAAAAATTATTAAAGAGCTAAACAGTGAAAATATTAAACTAAATATTACTGCAGTATATAATGCAAAACAAACCAGTAGAATTCTTAAATCAATTAATAAAAAATCTAAAGTTATAATTTCAATATTTGCAGGGAGAGCTGGAGATACAGGCAAAGATCCAGTTCCAGAATTCAAAAAAAGTATAATAATGGCAAAAAAATATAAGAATGTAGAAATTCTTTGGGCAAGTGTAAGAGAGCCCTATAACTATCTTCAAGCAAAACAATTAGGCTGTCATATAATTACGATTCCACCAGCAACTATAGAAAAAATTGAAAATTTTGGTAAATCTTTTGATCAACTCACAATAGAAACTGTAAAAGCTTTTTTAATAGATAGTAAAAAAGCTAAATTTACAATTTAAAATTTATTTATAAATATGAACGTTATATATTAAATTTAAGTCAGAAGATTTTATTTTTAATGGATAAAAATATTCTTCAAAAGAATTTTTGAAGTTAAATCTAATAATAGATATTAAATTAAAAATAGAGTTAACATGTTCCGTTGCATTCATATATTCAAAATCCTCGTAAGAAATATTATAAGTTTTATTTATTTTAAAAATGCCAACAAATAATCTCCCCAATCTCCAGGCAATACCAGGGTCAGTAGGAAGTGATATTGATAAAACTCCTCCTTTTTTTAATTTCTTCATCATCTCAAAAATGAATTCTTCTGGAGCTAAAATATGCTCTAAACAATGTGAAATAATAATTCTATCAAAAGTTTCGTCTGGGTAAGGAAGTTTTTTCCCATCATATTTTGTTAGTCTAACTTTTGTATTCTCTTTATGAAAATCAGAAGCATATTCGGATGTTTCAGCAATATGATATTCACTATAGGTATGTTTAATAAAGTTATAATGAGGAGTATCTCCCGCTCCTACTTCTAAAACTTTATTATAATGAGAATTTTTTTTTTTATAATTTTCTAATTTTTTATGACCATATTTCATAAAAAAACCCTGCAAACCACTATATAAGTGTGAGTTATATTTTTTGTCTAGGTTCCTAAATATTTCTTTTTTATACATAAAAATTTAAAAGCAAGTTAAACTGTTTAAGATATTTTGCAATTTAAAGTTGATTAAATGTTAGTTGTTAATTAATTCTATACTTTCAACTAAAATTCCTAATTTTCTTGCATCAGGAGATTTTAATAATTCTAATGGGGAAACAGGATTATTGATTATAAATTTAATATAACAAACACTGCCAGGAATTAATTCTTCATTAATTTTTAATTTAATTAAATTTTCATTTAAATCATCTATGCTCTTCAAAGAAAATTTTTTAAAAATTAAATCATTTATATTAATACTAAAGTTGATGTATTCATTTTTTTTAGTAGATAATGAATTTAATTTAATTGCGATTGTATAATTTTTATTTGTTTTTTCATTAATTTTAAAAAGCAAAGTAGAAATATTTCCTTCAGTCCATATACCAAGATTTTTTGAAAACATGTTGTGTGACCATCCAAGCCCGTGCACTGATTGTTCATCGCGAATGTTTAAAACTTCTTTTTTCCCACTAGTTAATACTATTGGTTTGTAAGCATTTAATTCATATTTTTCAAAATTTGTCATTTCATTTTTTTCTCCAGGTACCATCATCCAAATATTTTTTTTAAGGAAAAATCCCATGTTTTTATTTTCATATAAATATTTTAAGTTTCTCAAATGATTTTTGTTATGGATTGCGAATATTGTATTTTTTTTAAAAATACCTTCGTCAAATGCCTTATATAATTTTGATCTACTAATAGAAGCTGCTTTTCTATTGTATCTCCCATGAGTTGAAATATCTGTACTTTTGAAATTTTGCGATAATAAACCACCCTTTAAGTCCTTAAGTAAATACGTTTCATTGCTTAAATATGTGGTTTTTAGAATTTGATTTTTTTTGTTAAATCTATTCCAAAAAAGATAATCTATTTCTGTTTGTTCTTTTTCAAAGGCATTTAATTTAAAATAATTTTTTAAACCAGAGGAAGTATCAATTAATTGAAACAAAAATAACGACAATAAAATATATAGGGATTTTTTTCTTGAAAACTTATTATATATTATAATTATTGATCCTAAAAAAAGCAAATAATACACAGGCCAAAATAATCTTCCAGAAGCTCTAATGATACTCAATATTCCATATATGTATTTTGGTAGGTCAATTTCAAATAATAAAATATTTGCAAATGAAATTTTATGAGTTAAAGAAACTAATGAAAACAAGATTATGATAAAAAAGTAAGGTCTGTAATTTCTTTTTTTAAATTCAACAAAATTTGTAAAAATTAAAAAAATACTAATCAATAAAAGAAAAATACCTCCAATTCCCAAATAACTAAACCCTTCGCTTGCTTCTCCTGCTGATGTAAGAATTTCTGGCAAAAAGTGGGACCAATTAATTGTTCCACTCTGTTGTTGAAAGATTGGATTAATGATTCCCGCTAAATTTAGTTTATAAATACCATAGCCAAATGCAAGGCTATCAGTGAAAGGTACCTCAAAGTATCCAAAAATATACATGGTAATTAGCAAAAAAAATGTAGGTATTGACATTTTAACAATTAATTTCTTGAAATTAAAATTTATTAAATATTCATTGAAAATGAATAAGAAGAACATTCCGAATAAAATAATTGTAAAATAAAAATGAATTAACGCAGATAATGATATTAATATTGTCCAGTAAAATATCTTTTTACTTGGTGTATTTTTTATTTCTATATAAAAAGCCAATAAAATGAGCCATTGTCCTGCTAATGCCATGTGAAACATGATTTGACTTATAAATACTGGAGATATTAGAAAAAATAGTGATCCAATTACAGAGAAAGTAAAATTTTTTGTCTTATTATAAATAATGAGATACGAAATAAACGATTGTAGAAAAATACAAATAAAAATCCATAAACTAAAAAAATGAAAATTACTTGGAAGAAAACTTCCAAATATTTTGAATAATACACAAAGAAATGGAATAGATCCAGAAAAAACAATTCCAGTTGATATATCAATTCCATAATTTGGATTATTTCCAATAGGAAATCGCCAAATATCATTTTTAAAATATTGCCAGGATAGTAAGTCTGCTGTCATATCTCGAGTAGTTAACCAACTAGAATTTGTGAAAGAAATGTAATCAAAACCAAAAATATATATTGTGGTTAAAAAACTTAATAGAATATATAATAAAACAACACTTATGTTTTTTTTAATCATATGAAATAACTTTATAATTACTTAAATTAAAAAAGATGCTCTGTCTAGTGTCGTATAGTGTAAAATAGGGTTGAATAGTGTGTCCTACTGATCCAGTAAATAATCACCATCTCTGTTTCTGGGTTTCATAGTTAATATTTATTTTTAATAATTTTTTAAGTTAGCAAAAATATTTAGTAACAACCATTTGATTTATTTATAAATGATCTAGCAGTTCGAACCTAAAAGTAAAAAATACATGGATTTAAAGTTTTTCTTGATAAAAACAAATTAAAATTATAGAAAGTTATAATTATTTTGTTTTAAAAATTTATCGAAACGCGAGTGAAAAAATTACAAAGAAAATTTAAATTAAATCGCACTTCTATAGTTATACCAGTATATAATGAAGAATTAAGACTAGATCATTGTTTTAGCGTAATAAAAAAATTTATAAGAAAAAAAAAGAAATTATTTTTAGAAATTATTTTTGTTGATGATGGGAGCAATGATATGTCAAAAAAAAAAATAATTAATTTTATAAATAAGAATAAAAAAAATTTTCTTAACACAAAAATAAAATTAATTTCTTATAAGAAAAATATAGGCAAAGGTCATGCTGTTAAAAGAGGAATACTTACCTCCAGATATGAATGGATTATCACGTGTGATTTAGACATGTCAGTTACGCCAGATCAGTTTTTGATTTGGGAAAAAAAAAAATTCATTAACAATAACAAATATGCTTATTTTGGAAGTAGAGAAAACAAAAATTCAGTAGTTCAGACATTACTTATAAGAAGAATAATTGGATTTATATTGCACCTGTTTATTTGGACTTTATTTAATATTAAAATCACTGATACACAGTGTGGTTTTAAAGTTTTTCACTCAAATTACATAAAAAAAATATTTAAAAAAATTAAAATGAAGGGTTATGTCTATGATGTTGAAGTTGTTCTGGCATTAAAAAAAGAAGATATAAACATTGTCGAACTTCCATTGACTTGGATTCACAAGGAAGGAAGTAAAGTTAATTTAATTAGAGATTCTGTAAGATTTTTTTTCGATTTAATTATCTTAAAAATAAGATATTTAAATTATCAAAAATAATATATTGCACATAATTTTTAAATAAATAAAAAAAATGAATAAAAAAATTTTTTTATCAATAATCATACCAGTTTTTAATAACCTGAATCATGTCCTAGATTTATTAAAATCTGTGGACATATCAAATTCAAAAAATACAGAGGTTATAATAATTGACGATGGATCAAAACCAAAATTAAAAAAAAAATTAAATAAATTCAAACTAAAATATAGATATATTAAAAATTCAGGTCCTTCATATGCGAGAAATTTTGGCGCAAAAATAAGTTCTGGAAAATTTTTACTATTTCTTGATAGTGACCTAGTATTACCAAAAAATTTTTTAAAAAGATTAGTTAATTTCTTAAAAAAAGAAAAAATTGAAATAGGCACCATTCCTTATGGTATTAAAAGCAATATAAACAATATTTTTTCTCAATATAAAGCATTTTTTGATTATTTTAATGTTTGCATAAAATTGAAGGGATTAAAAGAAACTGGATACATTATAGGATCCTCATGCGTTTTTAGTAGAAAAATATTTTTTAAATCTAAAGGCTGGAATCAAAATATAAAAACTCCAAGCACAGAGCACGAGGAATTCACTAAGCGATTAGAAAAAATAAAAATTACAAGATTAAAAAGTTTTTATGTAGAACATAAATTTCTTTTTGGAGCTGATCTTTTTAAGAAAATTTTTTTTCGATCTAGAGATTGGGTTTTTTCAAAATTAATTGGTACAATTGAATTTTCTGGATTAACAACAACTAAAACATCAGGCTTTTTTTCACTCCAACCTTTTTTGTTTTTCATTTTGTTGGCATATTTTTTTTTAAATGAAAATTTTTCTCTTTTTATCTTAATAATACCCTTGATTTTTTTTATTTTTGGAAACCTTAATTTTTTTTATTTTTTATATCAAAAAACCAGAGTAAATAAATTAATAAAATATATTTTTATTCATTTCTTCTTTTGTTTTTTTGTAAGTTTGGGAGCTTTGGCCGGATTATTTAAGTATTCTTTTTACCGTATTTTTAATTAATTTAGGATAGAATTTTTTATTGTAAATTACATCCATATATTTTACGCATTCAAAAGTACAGTGGCATTTACTTTCTTTAATAAATTTTATAACATCAAGTGCTTTTTTAGATTTTAATAACTTTTGAATGTTAAAATCAAAATCTTGTAAGTTACCCATTTTATATTTTTCATCATTATCAACCAAAGTTTCTAGTATTTCGCAGGGCACTACATTGCCATCTTGGAAAACCTCTATGAATTTTAAACCAGCAGTACAGTCAAAATCATGTTTGTTAGTTTTAAGTTCTCTCTCCACTTCATCTCTAACTGTATCAGTAACAATTGAGGTAAGTTTTTGAAATGGATGATCTCTTAATTCTCTATTTTTTACAATTAACTCTTTGGCTCTTGTGTAGTGCTCAATCGGAATATCTTTAGCATCAGCTTCTTTGGTTGTACCTCTTGTAAACGTACATCCGTGATTATCTATTGGGTAGTTTGTAATTATATGATTATGAATTTCTTCAAATTTTTCATAATTATATTTTGAAATAGTAGTAGCTATATCAATCCAAAGATTTGGAACTTGATCGCGTATTTTAAATAGCAAATTTAATGTTTTTTCAGCATTTGAAAACGAGCCTTTTACTCCCCTTATTTTGTCATGAAGGTCTCCTATGCCGTCCATAGATATGGATATTCTGAAGTCAATATTCTTATTTTCATTTACAAATGTATTTACCTGTTCTCTTATTCTCTCAGGTAGCATTCCATTAGTAACCATTGTGCATTTAGATAGATTGCTATATTTAGAAAAAATTTTAGGAATCTCAGTTATATCTTTTCTTAAAGAAGGTTCTCCACCAGTCAACGTTAATTGAAGCAAATTAGGAAGTGATTTTGCCAATTTAGTAATCTCGGTTAGAGATAATTGTTTGGTTTTCTTTTGCATAGCGTCCCAATAAAAACACATGTCACATCTTAATTGACAAATATTGTTTACATATAAAATTAAGTAAGATGGAGATGATCTGTTTAATAAACCTTTACCTAGGTTTTTTATAGTTCTATTTTTTAGGCTGTCATTGAACATTTTATTTTAAAAGATATATTATAGTATAATATAAAGGAAAATTAATCATATAAAATAATATTTTCTAGTAAATAATGAATATATTAATTATAAACATCCGAAATAAATAATGAATATTTCTTCCTTAGTTAATAAAATTAGCAATCCCTTCAATAAAGGTCATGCTAAAATTCAGCCAACAACTGATGAACTCATAAATAGAGGTTTTGCTCCTATAAATAATAAAATAGATATTTTATTTATTAACCCACCAGATTCAATAGCTGAAAGATATGGAAAAGAAGATATGGGAGAGGTTGGTGGAGACTTAATTCCTTTGGGTATGGCAAGTCTTGCGGCATATGTTAGAGAACAAGGATATGGTGTTGGGGTATTAGATTGTCCAACTTTAAGAATTGATAATGAGAAAGTTTACGAAACTATTCTTGAGAAAGATCCGGCTATAATAGGTTTTTCCACAACCACATATTCACTTGCTAGAGCAATAGAATTAGCTAAAAAAGTTAGAGAAAAACTTCCAAATAAATTAACTGTAATAGGTGGCTCGCATGCAAATGTTGCAGGAATTGAAACGGCTAAAGATTATGATGTTTTTGATATTATTGCATATGGCTTAGATGGAGAATACATAGCCCGCGATATTGCAAAAAAATTTAAAGAAAAAAAGTATAATAGAGAGGCATTCCTTTCAGATTCTGAAATGTTAAAAAATATAAAAGGAATTATTTACAAAAAAGATGGAAAAGTAGTTAGAAATCAACCAAAAGAAAATATAAAAGATCTAGACGACTTACCATTGCCAGCAAGAGATTTATTTCCAATGGAGAGATATATACCTTTGCCTAATCAATATAAAAAACTACCATTAACAAATATGGTAGTCATTAGAGGCTGTCCATATTTTTGTTCTTTTTGTGATCAAGCAGGAACTGGTGCTAGAAGAAGAAGCCCTCAAAAAGTAATAGAAGAAATAAAAGAATGCGTTGAAAGATATGGCATAAAAGAAATATCTTTTTGGGATGATACAATGAGTTATCATAAAAAATGGATGAAAGAGTTTTTAGAGCTGCTAATAAAAGAAAATTTAGATCTAGTTTGGTCTTGTTATGCAGCAGTTAATACAGTTGATAAAGAAATATTACAATTGATGCGCAAGGCAGGGTGTTGGAATATTTTTTATGGATATGAAACTGCAATTGAAGAACTAGCAAAAAATATACAAACAGATAAAAAAAATAGAGATTTTGAAAAAATGAAACAAGTGGCACAATGGACAAAAGAAGCTGGGATAGAAGTAAGAGGCTCTTTTTTAATTGGATTACCAGGAGAAACACCAGAGTTAGCAAAACAAACTATACAAAATGCTATTGAGCTTGACCCTGATTATGCCCAGTTCACTTTGGTTTGTCCTTATCCAGGTACAAAATTAGCAAAAGAAATTGATCAAGGAAAGTGGGGAAAATACATCACTAAAAATTTAGAGGAATATCAGTGTTGGAATGTTACATGGTTACCAGAAGGTTATAAAAATCCCAAAGAATTAAAAGATATGGAGCGCTATGCTTTTAGAAAATTTTATTTAAGACCTGGTTATATTTTTAAAAGAATTTTAAAAATTAGAACATTTGAGGATATCAAAAGATACTTAAAAGGTGGAACTGCTTTAGTAAAATCTTTTTTGTAGACTATAAAATTGTTTATTTAGAAATTTTTAATTTAATTATAAAAACATCATAAATTATTTTTAGCACGTCATAGAAAATATTTAGTTTGCTTCCACTTTGATTTACCCATTTTAGAGGCAATTCAATTATTTGCATCTTAAATGTTTTTTATAAAAATTGGTTGCGGGGGACGGATTTGAACCGCCGACCTTCAGGTTATGAGCCTGACGAGCTACCAGACTGCTCCACCCCGCGGTATTTAAATTCTATTTTTAAGTTTATTTAACTTTTTAACTCTTTTTATGTTTTCTTGTAGAATTCTTTTTTTCTTTTCAGATGGCTTTTCATAAGTATTTTTTAATTTAATAATTTTAAAGAAGCCATCTCTTTGTAGCTTTCTTTTAAGAACTCTTAATGCTTGTTCAATATTATTATCTTTAACTTCTATTTTAATAACTACCTCCAAAAAATTGAGTGAATATCACTTTAAAATTTTGATGTCCATTAAATTTATACATATTTTTTAGTTAAATTGCTTTTTTAGCTTTTTCTTTTTCTTTTTTTTCTCTTTTTATTCTTCTTTCTGCTTTTTCTAATGCTTCCACAATATCTTTTTGAGTGAATAAATTCATAGCTACAGGATCTTTTGGATTGAGATTATTATAATTCCAATAGCTTTTATTTCTTATAGAGGTTACTGAGTTTTTGGTAATTCCAACTAACTTAGCAATTTGTGAATCTTTTAATTGAGAGTGTTGTTTTATTAACCATAAAGCTGAGTCGGGTTTGTCTTGTCTTTTAGATAAGGGTATATATTTCTTAATTTTTTTTTCAGAACTAGAAATTTCAATATCAGTATTTTTAATTTGTAAGGCTCTGCTTTCATCTTTTGATGATAGTTCAATTTCTTCTCTAGTTAATTGACCAGATATAATTGGGTTATATGCCATAATTCCTTTTGCAACTTCTCCATCTGCAATACCTTGAATTTCAACCTCATGTAAATTACAAAAGTTAGCAATTTGTTTGAATGTTAAAGTTGTATTTTCAACTAACCAAACAGCAGTAGCCATTGGCATTAAAGGTGCATTTGACATCTAATCTTTCTTTTCTGATCTAAAGTTTTGGAATTTTTTATTGAATTTACTTACACGGCCTTTATCCATAAGTTTTTGTTTTCCACCAGTCCAGGCAGAATGAGATTTTGGATCGATTTCTAGTTTTAATATATTACCTTCAGCCCCCCAAGTAGATCTTGTCTCAAATTGTGAACCATCAGTCATTTCAACTTTAATTGTATGATAGTTTGGGTGAATGTCTTTTTTCATATCGAGACTTATAGCAAAAGATTTTCAGAACACAATTAAAAGTTACTCAATTTTGCAAGCATTTTTTCATTAATTGCACTACTTGAGGCTCTTACCTTAATATTATCATTTTTTAACAAATCTATTGTATTAATTATTCCGCCTGCTTCTTTGACTATTATTATACCAGCAGCTATATCCCATAAATTTAATTTATTTTGAAAATAGCCGTCATATCTTCCTGCAGCAACATAAGCCATATCTAAAGCTGCACTGCCTGTTGTTCTTGTTATTAATTCAATATTTAAGCTTTCTTTGCCTCCAGTTGCAAACAAGCAACTATTTGTTTCTTTCTTTTTAGAGACTCTTATTCTTTTATTATTAAAAAAGGCTCCATTATTTTTTTCTGCATAGAACATTTCATCTTTAATAGGATCGTAGATTAATCCTGAAATAATTTCATCTCCAGACTTTAAAGCAATAGAAATGGCAAAATGGGGTACACCGTGTAAAAAATTTGTGGTCCCGTCAATTGGATCTATAATCCAGACATTTTCTTTATCTTTATTTGTTTCTGAACCATCTTCTTCACTAAGGATAGAATAATTTGGTTTTGCTTTTTTTAACTCTTCTATAATAATTTTTTCAGCTTTGGTATCGGCATTTGATACGAAATCCGATGGTCCTTTAATGGAGACTTGTAGTTTTTCAATTTCACCAAAATCTCTTATTAAGGCTTTTGAAGCTTTTTCAGAAGCTTTAATCATTATATTAAGATTAGCTGATATTGAATTCATAAAATTTATATTTTTTTAATGTATTCCATAGTTCTTGTATCAACTATAATTTTATCTTCACTTTCAATAAATGGAGGTACTTGAATATTTACTCCGTTATCTAAAGTTGCAGGCTTATATGATGATGATACAGTTTGTCCTTTTAGCGCAACATCAGTAGTTGCAACCACACATGTAACTTGATTAGGTAGTTCTACAGTTAAAGGTTTTTCATTATAGAAACTGATACTTACTTCTAAGTTTTCAGTTAACATTTTACCTTTTACTCCAACAATTTCTTTTTTAATATTAATTTGTTCAAAAGTTTTTGGATCCATAAAGTAATAATCAGTTTCATCATCGTACAAATAATTAAATTTAGTCTCATCCAAGGATCCTTTTTCTACCGTCTCACTTGATCTAAATCTTTCATTTAATTTAGTATTTTTATTAACACTTTTCATTTCTATTTGTGCGAACGCTCCACCTTTTCCAGGTTTTACATGTTGAGTTTTAAGAACTTGCCATAAATCATTTTTATATTCGATTAACATTCCAACTCTAATTTCACTTGCATATATTTTCATTTTAATTTTTTAATAGCTTCTAATGGTTTATATTTTTTATTATTCCAAATGTAGCCTGAGATAGCTAAAAAGTTAGCTTTATTCAATAAGAGTTTTTTATAATTGCTTAGTTTTATTCCTCCAATAGCCACAATAGGAGTATTGGTTATTTTTTTAGCCAACTTTAGGATTTTTAAGTTCGCTGTATATTTAATTTTTTTTGTTTTAGAAAAATAAAAAGCTCCAAAAGCTAAATAGTCAGCTCCACCTTTGATTGCTTTTTTAGCTAAGTTTATTGAATTGTGACAGGTAATACCAATTATTTTATTTTTTAATATTTTTCTAGCCTTTAGGATTTCGGTATCTTTTTGCCCTAAATGACAACCATCTGCATTAAGTTTTTTAGCAAGTATAGGATCGTCATTAATTAAAAATTTAACTTTGTATTTTTTACAAATCTTTTTTATTTTTTTTCCAATAGAAATTTTATTTTTATCTGTCTCTTTTTTTAACCTTAACTGAAAAAAGCTCACTTTTTTAGTGCTCAATACTTGATCAAGCTCTGTATAGAAGTTATTAGTTTTAATCTTATTTGGGGAAATTAAATAAATAAATTTGATATTTTTTTTAATTTTTTTCAAGTTCTGCAGACCATTTTCCTTGAGCAGCAAGTGTGCACATATTAGCTCTGTGATTAAAGACATCTTGAGTACCTTTAATATTTTGAATGTCTTTTGACCAAAACTTAAGAGCACTTTGTTGTAAGGCTCTTCCGTATGAATAGGTCATAATAAAATTTGTATCGTTATGTTTGTTAATCAAATTTAAATTTTCAGTTGCTTCTTTTTCTGTTTGACCTCCCGATAAAAAGGCAACTCCTGGAATTTCTATTGGTACAGATTGTTTAATACATTTTAATGTCAGTTTAGCTATTTCTTCATTCGTAATTTTTTTATCAGAACTAGATCCTGGCAAAATCATATTTGGTTTTAATATTATTCCAGTTAAATCTATTTTATGAAGGATTAGTTCTTCAAAACATTTTTTAATAATCTCTGATGTTTTAATTGAACAATCTTCAGCTGAATGATTTCCATCCATTAATACCTCTGGTTCTACAATTGGAACCATCCCATTTTCTTGAACAAGCGCAGCATATCGTGCTAAGGCATGTGCATTTGAGTGAATTGACAATTTGCTCGGATACTTATCAGAGATAGTATAAACACCTCTCCATTTTGTGAATCGCGCTCCAATTTTATAGTATTCTTTTAATCTTTCTCTTAAGCCATCCAGACCCTCTGTAATTTTTTCACTAGGTGAGTTAGCCAAAACTTTTGCACCTGTGTCCACTTTTATTCCAGGGACAGCTCCAGAGGCAGAAATTAATTCTGGTATAGTCTTTTTTGAACTTGATATTTGTTTAATTGTTTCATCATATAAAATTACTCCACCAATACAATTTTTCATATTATCAGAAGAAAAAAGAGTCTCTCTAAACAAAAGCCTATTCTCAGAAGTAGATGGAATATTTACACTCTCAAGTCTTTTTGTCATAGTTCCTGTGCTCTCATCTGCAGCAAGGATACCTTTTCCATTTGATAAAATCTTTAATGCGATATTGTTTAATTCAGACATATTAACTTAATGCCTTTATACCAGGAAGTTCTTTCCCTTCAAGATATTCTAAAAAAGCACCACCAGCAGTTGAAATAAAATTAAATGAATCTGATTTATTAAACTTATTTATTACCGCAACAGTCTCCCCACCACCTGCAACAGAATAAATTTTATTTTTAGATCTTTTATTAGAAACAATGTCTAAAATTTCTTTTGTTCCATTGGCAAAATTTGGATTTTCAAAATATCCAGCAGGCCCATTCCACAATACTGTATTTGAGTTATTAATTATGTTTTTTATTGATGCGATAGTCTTAGGTCCTATATCTAATATCATCTCATCGTCATTAACTTCATTAATCTCTTTTATTGTTCCATTACCATTGAGTTCTTTTGAAACTACGACATCAAGAGGGTAATATATTGAACAATTATGAGTTTTAGATTTTTTTAATATTTCTCCAACCAAGTTTTTATAACCATCATCACATACTGATTTTCCTATATTTATCCCAATATTCTTAAGCATTGCATTGCCCATACCACCTACAATAATTATGTTATCAAAAATTTTAATTAAATTTGAAATAATTTTAATCTTGGTGGAAATTTTAGAACCTCCAATAATACAGGTAACAGGCTTCGTAATCTCAGATGTTATTTTTTTTAAAGCATTTATTTCTTCAATAAATTGTAAACCACAATAAGATGGAATATATTTGGTAATTCCCGCAATTGAAGAATGTGCTCTATGAGAACAAGAAAAAGCATCATTTACATATATATCACCTAAGTTTGAAATTTTTTTTGAAAAGGAATCATCGTTTTGTTCTTCTTTTTCATAAAAACGAATATTTTCCATCATCATAACTGAACTATTAGAAATTTTATTAATTTCAGCTAAAGTTTTTTCATTAATTTCATTTTTGTTAAATAAGATTTCTATATTTAAAAGATCTGCTAGTTTTTTTGAAATAGGCTCTAAGGACATTCCGCTCACAATTTTTCCTTTTGGGCGACCTATATGAGATAGTATTATTATTTTAGCTTCTTTTTCTATTAATAGTTTTAGTGTAGGTAAGATTTTTGTTATTCTTGATATTTCTGTTATTGATCCGTTTTTCATTGGAACATTTAAGTCAACTCTTACTATTACTTTTTTTCCTTTTAAAATAAGGTTTTTGTCTAAAATACTATTCATTAAAATTTAAATCTTATGAAGATATTCAGCAATATCACACATTCTATTTGAAAAACCCCATTCATTATCATACCAGGCTGAAATTTTTCCCATATTTTTTCCAACAACACTTGTTAAAGAAGAGTCAACAATTGCTGAAGCTGAATTGTGATTAAAATCAATTGAGACTAGTTTTTCTGTAGTGATTTCTAAAATTTTTTTAGATTGTTTTTTACAAGCAGAAGTAAATGCTTTGTTAATTTTTTCTTTAGTAATCTCTTTTTTTGTACAAAAAATGAATTCTATTAGAGAAACATTAGGAGTTGGAACTCTCATCGCTACACCTTCAAGTTTTCCTTTTAGAGAAGGAATAATTTCACCAATAGCTTTTGATGCACCTGTGGATGTAGGAACAATTGATAGACCAGCAGATCTTGCACGTCTTGGGTCTTTATGAGAGTTATCAAGTATTCTTTGATCACTAGTAAACGCATGAATAGTAGTCATAAAGCCTTTTTCAATTTCAAAATTTTCATTTAAGACATTTGCAACAGGTGCTAGGCAATTAGTTGTACAAGAAGCAGCAGATATTATTTGATCATTTTTAGAAAGTATATTTTCATTTACTCCATACACAATTGTTTTATCAGCATTTTTACAAGGAGCAGAAACAATAACTTTTTTAGCACCGTTTTTTACGTGAGCTAATGATTTGTCTTTAGAATTAAATTTTCCAGTACATTCAAAAACATAATCAACATCATTTTTTTTCCAATTGATATCTTTAATATTTGATTCTTGAGAAAATAAAATCTTATTTTTATTAATAATTAAATGATTTTTATCAAAATTAAGGTCTGCATTGAATTTTCCGTGAATAGAATCGTACTTTATAAGAGAACAGCTAGCTTCAGAATTGGATCTATTATTTATATGTTTAATTTCTATATTTTTATTTTTACTTTCAATAATTGCTCGTATTACCATTCTTCCAATTCTACCCATTCCATTAATTCCAACTTTTATTGTCATATTTAACTCTTTATTAGATTTTTAGTTTTTTTGGAAATATTTTCAGCTGTTAATCCAAAATGTTTATAAATTTCCTTATAAGGTGCACTTTTACCAAATGTATCAATCCCAAAAGCTAGACCCTCTATCCCAATATATTTTCGCCAGCAATCTGTTGATGCTGCCTCAATGGAAATTTTAAGCTTTGTCTCACCAAGAATTTTTTGTTTGTATGATCTCAACTGTAAGTCAAAAAGATCTTGGCATGGTACCGATATAACTTTAGAGTATATCTTATCTTTGGCTAATTTATGGCTAGTTTCAATGGCTAAATTAACCTCTGATCCACTTGCTAGTATTGTTAAGTTGATCTTTTTATTAGTTCTTAAAATTTCATAAGCTCCAAAAGAACATTTATTAATATTTGAGTATTTTTTTCTAACAGGCTCAAGGTTCTGTCTAGTTAAAGACAATACGCTCGGTGTTTTGGAATTTTTTAATGCTAATTCCCAACATTCAATAGTTTCCATTCTATCGCTTGGTCTAAATACATTTAAGTTTGGAATAGATCTTAATCCAGATAGTTGTTCTATTGGCTGATGAGTTGGACCATCTTCACCTAGACCAATTGAGTCATGCGTCATTACGTAAATAACTCTTTGTTCCATTAATGCCGATAATCGAATTGAAGGTTTACAATAGTCTGTAAATATTAAGAATGTACCACCATAAGGAATTAATTTACTATGGAGTGCAAGGCCATTCATTATCCCACACATTGCATGTTCTCTTACACCATAATGAATATAGCTTCCATTAAAGTCACCAGGTTTAATTATATTATGATATTTTGTTTTAGTATTATTTGACCCAGCCAGATCAGCAGAACCACCAATTAAAGTATTATTATCTTTAGTAAGTGAGTTTAATATTAGTTCAGAAGATTTTCTGGTAGCTAAACTTTTATTTTCTTTAAGTGCATTTTTTTTTTCATATTTAAGTGCTTTAGAAAAATTATTTTTTAATATTTTATTTATACTTTGTTTTTTTCTTTTATAAAATTTATTCCAGTTTGATTCAAGTTTTGCACCTCTATCACCAATTTTTTTCCACTCATTTAAAATATTATTAGGTATTTCAAAAGGTTTATGTTTCCAATCTAATACATTTCGTACAAGTTTAATTTCATCTGTACCAAGAGGACTACCATGCGAAGATGCCTTACCTGATTTATTAGGTGAACCAAAACCTATTTTTGTTTTACAGGAAATTACAGTTGGTTTTTTTGCATTCTGAACTTTTTTTAACGCTTTAAATATTTCTTTTTCATTATGACCATTAATAAGAATGTAATCCCAACCATAGCTTTCAAATCTTTTTTTAAAATTATCTGAAACTGCTAGGTTGGTTGGTCCATCAATTGATATTGAGTTATTATCAAACAACATAACTAAGTTTTTTAATTTTAAATGACCAGCCAAACTCATTGCTTCGTGACTTATACCTTCCATCAAGCAACCATCGCCAGCTAAAACATATATTTTGTGATTAATTATTTCTTTCCCTAGTTTTTTTTTTAGAATTTCTTCAGCAATTGCAAAACCAACTGAATTAGCAATTCCTTGTCCTAAGGGACCAGTTGTTGTCTCAATCCCAGTTCCAGGCTGGTACTCAGGATGACCTGCGCAAATACTGTTTAATTGTCTAAAGTTTTTAATATCTTTTAAAGAAATGCTTTTATAGCCGGTTAGATACAACAAAGAGTATAGAAGCATAGAGCCATGGCCAGCCGACAAAACAAACCTGTCTCTATTTAGCCAATTTGGATTTTTTGGGTTAAATTTAAGGAAATTCTTAAATAATACCGTTGCAACATCAGCCATACCCATAGGCATACCGGGGTGACCAGAATTTGCTTTTTGA
Organism: uncultured Candidatus Pelagibacter sp.; assembly: GCA_905612435.1. GTDB lineage: Bacteria > Pseudomonadota > Alphaproteobacteria > Pelagibacterales > Pelagibacteraceae > Pelagibacter. The sequence goes on along the minus strand of CAJQRZ010000073.1, from coordinate 458 downwards.
ACAGCATCCATTGACAAAAATCTTATGGTATTTGATAAATCTTTATGTAGTTTATTCAAAAATTATCCTATCTAGACTAAGAAGACTCAATTTAATATTATAAATATATATATATGAAAACTCACAGTGAAAAAGAAAAAAAACTAGATTTAGCACTCGATAAGTTAAAAAACTTAAATCTTCAAGATCCAAGTTTAAAAAAAAATTTACAAGATTTAAGTTCACAAAAAAATCAATTAGAAATTGAAAAAAAAGAAATTGAGGATAAATATCAAAGCTTAATGAACAGGCATAAGGTCCTTAGTCAAAAATTAGAGGAAATGAATAACAAAAAAATTGATGAACAAAAAAAAGAAACAGAGTTTTCAGAAAAAATTGATGAATTAAATCAAGAAACAGATACTTTACTAGAAGAAATAGACAAATGGCAAATGTAAGCATTAAATTTAATGGTAAAG
>CAJQRZ010000072.1 GCA_905612435.1 uncultured Candidatus Pelagibacter sp. | reverse complement strand
AGAATAAAATTTTTAATTTTATTGATTTCAAGTAATTGATTAGAAAAATAAAATGCAATCGCAAAAATAATAGAAAACACAAAATTTCCTTTGAAAAATAAATTTTGTAACATGTATAATATTCCACCACCAGTGGCAGATTGATAGTTGAAAAATTTGAAAACTGTAATTGATAAAACAATAGTCAAAAAAATATTAATAAAATTTAATTTAAAAAAATTAAAAGATTTTATAGAGAAGAATATAAATGGAATTAGATAAAATAATAAAACCGTATATGTTAAGGAAAATGAATTTATTAAATTAAAACTACCAGCTTGTTCATAAAAAAAAGTGACTTTAAGTATAAAAACATAATAAAATGCTGGAAAAGATAAAACAGCACTCAATAATGAATAAATTAAGAAGAAATTAAGTTTAAAATCTTTAAGAGCAAATTCGTAGAAAAAAAATATAGAAAATAAAGCATATATGGGTCTAAAATATGCAGCTATAGCTAGTAAAAAAATATTATAAACCATTGATTTAATTCTATGACTATTATTTATCGAATTTGAAAATGAAATATAAAAAAATATTGAAGAAATAAAAAAAAGGATTGCTAAATTTTCATCTCCAGGCCAAATTGCTGTAGATCTAAAATATGGCGATATAAAAAAAAAATTACTTAGGTAAAAGATTGGAAAAAAATCTTTTTGTGTTTTTTTTTTTAAAGTTATAAAAAAAAAGAATGGTATCAAAACACTTAAATTTAAGAAAAAAAACCTACCGATTGTTTCATTATAAAATAAAAGATATTTTAAAAAAATTAAAAAAATTGGTGAATGAACTGCTCCTTGATCACTAAGATCAAGATAATTTTTAAGCCCATATAAAGTGTCTTCTACAAAAAAATCTTTGAGAACTGAATGAACAATATAATCTGTTATAGCACCACCAGATGAGTCCTCATTAAATAAAAAACCAATTATCAATGTAGTATAAAAAACAAAAAAAATAGAGAGGTGAATGATTAATGCTTTGTTTAATTTCATTATTAAATATTATTATTAATTTTTTTAAATTTGAAGTAATAAAGGGTATATTCAACAATATTAAAAAAGATATACCTTTAATTATAGTTGAATTAATACAAGTTTGAAAAAAAAAGTCTATTATTAAGATAAAATATAAAAACTATATTATAAGTCTTCAAGATGTTTAGAAAGTCTATTACTCAAGGTCATAATTGTCCAAGTTGGATTCGTGAATCCATTATTGGGAAATACACTTGATCCATTAATAAAAATATTATCGTATCCTTTTAATTTTAAATTTTTATCCACACAACCTAAATTGTTTTCATTATCAATTTGTGTTGTACAGCTTGGATGTAAGCCTGCCATGATTTTATTTTTTCGGAATTTAAAAAAATTATTTGTTTTAAGTAATAATCCTTCTTTACCTATTAATTGATTAATTAAATGGTTGTAAATATCCAGTTCATCTCGAGTAAAATCCCAGATAATATTAGACTTAACTAAATCAAACTCATCCTTACTATTAGGATCTAGTTCCATTAAATTATTTAGATTTTGATTTTGAGAAAAAAATAATTCAAACGAATATTTTCCTCTAATTTTTAATAAAGATAAAAATTTTAAAAATAATGAATAATAGTTAATTAGTAATGAAAGTAATTTTTTTGATAAAAAAGATCTTGATTTGATAAATAATCTTTTTAAAATTCTAGATGGATCTTGACTAAAATCGACCTGCAAACCAACAAAATAATTCTTCAGGGATAAAAATAAAGAATCTTCGTCCATTTGTTCAGAGTTATTAATAAAATATTTAGAAAAATTTATAAATTCTGAAATATCATTTTTAGATAAATTGCCTATGTTTATATGAGGGTGATCACTTAATTTTTTCCCTATCAAAGTATTGTGATCTTTAAGAAGATTTTTTAAAATGTGTGGATTTCCCAAACCTCCCGCACAGAAAATTAATGCCTTATTAATTTTTAATTCTGAAATTTCCCCTTTAATATTTTTAATATTAATTTTTTTTACACAATCTTCATTTGAATTAATATTTACTGGACTAGATGAGTGATAAATGTCAATATTTTTATGATCACTTATTTTTAATGAAAAGTATAAGTTACCAAGTTTTTTAGCTCTAGTAGATCTTGAAAATTTGATATTCTTAAAATCATCAACAAAAGAAATTTTCTGATGATCTAAATCTAGTTGTTTTGCAAGATTTTTTGAATAAGCTAATAGCTCTTCATAATTAAAAGGCCATTTACCTGAAACAAACTCCTCTTTTGTAATAAGAGATATCTTATTATTCCAAAGTGCACTATTTCCTCCAAGTTGATTGCTAAATAGTGGCGTATAATAATTGGGTGAATTATTTATATATGGAGTAAATATAAATGAATTTTTGTCATTAAATATTTTAATATTTGTTGCACGATCAATTATCGCTACCTTGAAATTGCTTTTAGCTAAATTCCAAGCTAATATTGATCCCGCAGGACCACTTCCAATTATTACAAAATCATATTGTTTATTTATTTTACTCATAACATTATTTTTTTATATAAACTTCTAGGCTACAATTAATTTTCACTTTATGAGCTTAATGCTTTTTTGAGATATATTTTGTCAAGATCGCAATCTTTATATCCACGTTTAACAATATTTAAATAACGCTCCGTAGGAAACGTAAATGATGTTTTTTTTGTCATTGTATAAGTCATTATTTTTTTTCTATAATACGTAAAATAATATTTTTTATATAAAATAGGATAATCTTCATATACATCTAATTTTTTTTCATCACTTTCTGAAATTTCAAATAATCCTCCTGGTACAAGTGAATTTTTTTTAGGCTCTATATCAGCTGCTCTATATTTACTTCTAAAAGTTAATCTAAAATCTTTTAAATTAATCTTTTTTAAAAAAATACTATCTTTACATCTTTTTATCATTTGAAGATGGTGCAAATTACTACCGTAAGCAAAATAAAGCATATTTGTTATCTATCAACTACTTCAATTTTCTTATCATTAACAAAATCCAAAATTTGGGAAGAACATGTATCAATTTTAGATTGATCTTCTGAACGAATTACAATCGAAACACCTAATTTACCTGCTTGAAAAAATGGATAACTTCCAATTTCAATATCTTTATTATTATCTTGAACGTTGGTCAGTGAGTTTGCAATTTCACTCTCAACAGTTCGAAGACTAATTGTGTGACTTAAAATTGGCTCACCTCCTACTATCTCGTTTTTTAACCCTCCTAACATTGATTTTAGTATTGATGGAACACCCGGTAGGCAAAATACATTTTCAACATTAAAACCTGGCGCACCACTTGTTGGATTTAAAATTAATTTTGCACCTTTGGGCATCCAAACCATTTTTTGTCTGCCTTCATTAAACTCACCAGGTTTATAATATGCTTCTAAAATTCTAAATGCGTCTTTATGAATTTCATAATCAAGCTTGAATGCTTTTGAGATAGACACGGCAGTTATATCATCGTGAGTTGGACCTATGCCTCCAGTTGTAAACACATACACATTTAATTTTCTTAGTTCGTTAACTGTGTCTATGATTATTTTTTCTATATCAGGAATTACTCTTACCTCCTGTACTTTAACGCCAATAGAATTTAACCATAAAGCAATTGTACCAGTATTAGTGTCTTGTGTCCTTCCAGAGAGAATTTCATTACCTATAATTAGTATTGCGGCATTAACTTTTTTGTTTTTTATCATTTTTAAATATACAATTTAAGTATGGAATTTAACAAGTCTTTAATAAAAGGCAAATTTATCAAAAGATATAAAAGGTTTTTCGCTGATATTAAACTAAATAAAGAGATTGTAATAGCACATTGTCCTAACACAGGATCTATGATGGGATTATTGGACGAGGGCAATGAGGTTTATATTTCTAAGAATGACGATCCTAAAAGAAAATTAAAATATACATTAGAAATTATTAAAGTTAAAAAAAAATTAGTGGGTGTTAACACGCATTTTGCAAATAAAATTGTTCATCATGGTTTATCAAACAATCTTATTAAAGAGGTAGCGAATAATGACAAAATTAAACCTGAAGTTTTCTTTGATAAAGAAACAAGATTTGATTTTTTAATTGAAAAAAATAAACAAAAAATTTTTGTTGAAGTTAAAAATGTTACCTTGTTCAGAAATGCAAAAACTGCAGAATTTCCTGATGCAATTACCTCTAGAGGGTCAAAACATTTAAAAACACTTATTGAGGCTATTAAAAAAGGTTATAAAACGTACCTATTTTTCTTGGTTCAAATACAAGGTGTTGAAAATTTTAAAATAGCCAAAGATATTGATAAAGAATATTATCAAAATTATTTACTTGCAAAAAAAGCAGGTGTTAATTTTTTGGCATATCGTTGTGAAATAAATTCAAAAGAAATTAAGATAGAGAAAAAAATAAAAATTATTAATGACTAATTATTTAGAAAAATTTAAAAAAATGAGAGTCGCAGGCAACTTAGCTGCAAGAACTCTTGATATGCTTACAAATAATATTAAGCCAGGCGTTACTACAGATTTTTTAGATAAATTAGGCTATGAATTTATAAGAGATAACGGCGGCTACTCAGCCCCACTTTATTATAGGGGTTTTAAAAAATCATTGTGTACTTCTTTAAATCATGTTGTTTGTCACGGTATTCCTTCAGATAGAACTTTGAATGAAGGTGATGCTATCAATATTGATGTAACTGCTATTGTTGATGAACATTATGGTGATACAAGCAGAATGTTTTGTGTTGGTAAGACGCCTATTAAGGTTAACAACTTAATAGATGTTACCTATAAATCTATGATGCTGGCAATAAAATTATTAAAGCCAGGATTAAAGATTGGAGATATTGGATACACAATACAATCTTTTGTAGAAAAAAAAGGTTTTTCTGTTGTTAGGGATTTTTGTGGTCACGGAATAAGTACAACATTTCATGAACCTCCAAATATTTTACATTATGGAAGAAAAAATACAGGGATTGAGCTAAGACCCGGAATGACTTTTACTATTGAGCCAATGATAAATGCTGGTGATTGGGATGTAAAAATGCTTAGAGATGGATGGACAGCTGTTACAAAAGATAAATCTTTATCTGCTCAATTTGAGCACACGCTAGGAATTACTGAAAATGGGTATGAAATCTTTACAGAATCTGTTAAAGGTCATTCTAAGCCTCCTTACTTATAATTAATGATTGAAAGATATTCTAGAAAACAACTAACTGACATATGGTCAGAAGAAAATAAATATAAAATTTGGCTTGATGTAGAGCTGGCTGCTGCTGAAGCCATGGAAAAACTAGGTCACATTCCAAAAGGAGTAGCTTCTGTTGTTAGAAAAAAAGCTAAAATTAACGTTAAAAGAATTCATCAAATTGAATCAAAAGTTAAACATGATGTGATTGCTTTTTTGAGTTCTATCACAGAAAAGGCTGGAATTAAAGCGAGATATCTTCATCAAGGAATGACTTCATCTGATGTGTTGGATACAAGCTTAAATATTCAGTTAGTCCAGTCTGGTAAAATCTTATTGAGCGATATTAATCAAATTTTAAAGGTACTCAAAAAACAAGCTAAGAAATATAAATACACACCGTGCATGGGTAGAAGTCATGGAATACATGCTGAGCCTATTACCTTTGGACTAAAACTTGCTTCATTTTATGAAGAGTTTAAGAGAAATAGAAAAAGAATAATTGATGCGATTGATGAAATATCAACATGCTCAATATCAGGAGCTGTTGGAACATTTGCAAACATCAGCCCTAATGTTGAGAAACATGTTGCTAAAAAGCTCAATTTAAAAGTTGAACCTATTTCAACTCAAGTAATACCAAGAGATAGACACGCATTTTATTTTACAGTTCTTGGAATTATTGCAGGTTCAGTTGAAAGAATTGCTATAGAAATTAGACACTTGCAAAGAACAGAAATTTATGAGCTTCAAGAATATTTTTCAAAAGATCAAAAAGGTTCATCAGCAATGCCTCACAAAAAAAACCCAATATTGAGTGAAAATTTAACCGGTCTAGCAAGAATGGTTAGGAGTGCAGTTGTTCCTTCTTTAGAAAATATTGCTCTGTGGCACGAAAGAGATATCTCACATTCAAGTGTTGAAAGAAATATTGGCCCTGATGCAAATATAACCTTGGACTTTGCTTTAGTTAGACTTGCAAATATTTTAGATAAAATGATCGTGTATCCAAAAAAAATGATTGAAAATTTAAACTTAACAAAAGGGTTAATTTTTTCTCAACAAGTTATGCTTGAATTAACCAAATCAGGCTTAAGTAGAGAACAATCTTATAAAATGGTTCAAAACTGTGCAAAAAAATGTTTTGCAGAAAATTTAAATCTATTTAATATAATATCTGATGACAAATTCATTATGACTAAAATTTCATCAAAAAAACTTAAGGCAATATTCAATTATTCATCACATTTTAAAAATGTAGATTTAATTTTTAAGAGGGTTTTTAAATAATGAAAAAAGGTAAAAAATTGTATGAAGGTAAGGCAAAAATTATTTATACTACAGCTGATAAAGATTTGGCTATTCAATATTTTAAGGACGACGCTACTGCTTTTAATAATTTAAAAAAATCTACAATTGAGGGTAAGGGTGTTCTTAACAATAGAATTTCAGAGCATATTCTAAATAACTTGTCTCAAATTGGCATTAAAAATCATTTAGTAAAAAGATTAAACATGAGAGAACAAATAATTAAAATTGTTGATATCATACCTATTGAATTTATTGTAAGAAATGTTGCAACAGGTTCCATAACTAAAAGACTTGGGATAGAAGATGGAACAGTTTTAAAAGAGCCATTGTTAGAATACTGTCTTAAAGATGATAAATTAGGAGACCCATTAGTTGCTGAAGAACATATATTGATGTTTGATTGGGCGACTAAACAAGAATTAGAAAAAGTAAAAAAAATGATCTTAAGAATTAATGATTTTATGATAGGTATGTTTTGGGGTGTTGGAATAAAACTAATAGACTTTAAGCTTGAGTTTGGAAGATTGAAAACTAATGGAAAAACTGAAGTAATATTAGCCGATGAAATAAGCCCAGATACATGCAGATTATGGGATTCAATAACTGACAAAAAATTAGATAAAGACAGATTTAGAAAAAAACTGGGTGATTTAATACCTGCTTATACAGAGGTTGCTAGAAGATTGGGTATACTTCATGAACAATCTAACGTTAGTGCGGTCAATGTTACAAAATTAAGATCAATTAAAAAAAAAAAATAACATGAAAGTATCAGCAGTTATTACTCTTAAAAAAGATGTTTTGGATCCACAAGGTAAAATTATTCATCAAACTTTGAATAATATGGGTTTTGACAGTATCAATGAAGTTAGACAAGGAAAGTATTTTGAAATCGATATTAAAGAAAATGACAAAAAAAAAGCTGAAGAAAAAATTGAAAATATATGTAAAAAACTTTTAGCAAATTTGGTAATTGAAGATTTTAAAATTATTGGATCACAATAATAGTTAATGAACTCATCTGTAATAACTTTTCCAGGATCAAATTGTGATAGAGATATGGATGTTGCATTAAAAAAATTTGGTTTTAAAAATAAGATGGTTTGGCATAACGATGTTGAGCTTCCTAAAAGTGACTTAGTTGTCTTACCTGGAGGCTTTTCTTATGGTGATTACCTTAGGTGTGGAAGTATGGCATCTAAATCTAAAATTATGCAATCTGTAATTAAATTTGCAAAAGATGGAGGTAAAGTTATGGGGATCTGTAATGGATTTCAAATTTTAGTTGAATCAGGTTTGCTTCCAGGAGCGCTACTAAGAAATAAATATTTAGAATTTATTTGCAAAAATGTTTTTGTAAAAATTAATGATAAAGACAATTCTTACTTTAAAAACTTAAAAAAAGATACTCTTGAATTACATATAGCACACAATGAAGGAAATTACTTTTGTTCAAAAGAACAAGTTAAGGAAATAGATGATAATAATCAAATTGCTATTTATTATTCAAATATGAGTGGAAATGTTGATGAAAATGATAACCCCAACGGTTCAATTAAAAATATTGCTGGAATATTCAACAAAGAAAAAAATGTTTTGGGAATGATGCCTCATCCAGAACGCATGATTGACCCTGCTCTTTCTGGTGAAGATGGTTCAATATTTTTTGAAAATTTGATTAATAATTTAAAATAATGATAGTTAACGAACAAATCGCTGTCGATCACGGATTAAAAAAGAATGAGTACAAAAAAATCTGTGAATTATTAAAAAGAGTTCCAAATATAACTGAACTTGGTATTTTTTCTGCTATGTGGAATGAACATTGTTCTTATAAATCTTCAAAACTTCATCTAAAAAATTTACCCACAAAAGGAATAAATGTTATTCAGGGACCAGGAGAAAATGCTGGAATTATTGATATTGGTGATGAAGACGCGATTGTATTTAAAATAGAAAGTCATAATCACCCTTCATTTATTGAACCTTATCAAGGAGCAGCAACAGGTGTTGGTGGAATTATGAGAGATATATTTACAATGGGTGCTAGGCCTATTGCTAATCTTAATTCAATTAGCTTTGGTTTGCCTCAAAACAAGAAAACAAAAAATTTACTTAGAGGTGTTGTTAACGGTATTGGTGGCTATGGTAACTGCATGGGTGTTCCAACCATTGCAGGTCAAACAACTTTTGATGAATCTTATAATGAAAATATTTTAGTTAATGCTATGACTTTAGGTTTAGTTAAGAAAAATAAGATTTTTTATTCTAAAGCAACTGGTTTAGGTAAGTCTGTTATTTACGTTGGATCTAAAACTGGTAGAGATGGAATTCATGGAGCTAGTATGGCCTCAGCTGTGTTTGATGAAAAAATTGAAGAAAAAAAACCTACTGTACAAGTGGGTGATCCTTTTACTGAAAAACTTTTACTTGAAGCTTGTTTAGAATTAATGACTGGTGATTCAATAATTGCAATCCAAGACATGGGTGCTGCTGGACTTACATCTTCTAGTATCGAAATGGCTTCCAAAGGAAATCTAGGAATTGAAATTAACTTAAATAAAGTTCCTTGTAGAGAAAAAAAAATGACACCTTATGAGATTATGCTTTCTGAAAGTCAAGAAAGAATGCTTATTATATTGGAAAATGGAAAAGAAGATCAAGCAAAAATAATATTTGATAAGTGGAATTTAGACTTTGCTGTAATCGGCAAAACAACTAAGAGTAAAAAAATTGAACTTTATTTTGATCAACAAAAAGTTGTTGATATTCCTATAAATACTTTAGTTGAAAATTCACCTATGTATGACCGTAAATGGAAAAAATCTAAACCTCCAAAAAAAATAAAAATAGAGAAAGAAAAATTCAAAAACTTAAAAATTATTAATGTTTTAAATAAAATTTTATCAAGTCCGAATGTGTGTAGTAAAGAATGGATTTGGCAACAATATGATCAAACTGTTATGGGTGATACTATACAAAAACCTGGTGGTGATGCTGGAGTTGTAAGAGTTCACGGAACTAATAAAGCTGTTGCTGCATCTGTTGACTCTTCTGCGATATACTGTTGGGCACACCCTCTAAGCGGTGGAAAACAAATTGTTTGTGAAAGTTGGAGAAATTTAATTGCTGTTGGAGCAAATCCAATTGCTATAACAAACTGCTTAAATTTTGGTAGCCCTGAGAATGAAGAAAATATGGGAGAATTTGTTGAGTGTGTTAAAGGTCTTGGTGAAGCTAGTTCATATTTAGAATTTCCAGTGGTTTCAGGAAATGTATCATTTTATAATCAAACAAAGAACACTGGTATTAAACCTACACCTACAATCGGTGGAGTTGGCTTAATAAAAAATTACAAAAATATGGTAACTATGGATCTAAAAAAAATAGATAATATCTTATTGATTATTGGAAAAACAGAAGGACATATAGATCAAAGTATTTTTGCAAGAGATATTTTAAATGAAAAAAATGGTCCACCTCCTGAAATTAATTTATTTAATGAAAAAAATAATGGTGAAACAGTATTAAAATTAATAGATAAAAATTTTATAAAAGCCGCTCATGATGTATCTTTAGGGGGTATTATTATTGCTTTGTCTAAAATGTGCATTAAAGGGAAAAAGGGTGTCACTCTTAAAAAACCAAATTATTTAATAAACCCATTTGAATATTTTTTTGGGGAAGATCAAGGTAGATACATAGTAGAAATTGAAAAAGATACTTTTAATGATGTGACAGAAATTCTTGAAAAAAACTCTGTACACTATGATGATCTTGGAACTGTTAATGAAAACATGCTAATTATTGATAAAAAGTCAAAAGTATCAATTGACGAAATAATCAAATCAAATACAACTTGGTTAACTAATTATATGAGTAAATAATGGCAATGGATTTAAAAGAAATTGAAAAGTATATAAAAGAGGCATTACCAGATGCTATAATTGAAATTCAAGATTTGGCTGGTGATGGAAACCATTATTCAGCTACAATAAGCTCAACAAAGTTTGCAGGTAAAAGTAAAATAGAACAACATAAGATGGTTTATAGCTCTTTAAAAGGTAGAATGGGTAATGAACTTCATGCTTTAGCAATTAAAACAAAAGAAATATAATAAATATAATTAAAGGAAAGCAAAATGGATCAACAAATTAAAGAAACTATAGAAAATGAAATCAATAATAACGATGTATGCTTATTCATGAAAGGTACTCCGGATGCACCACAATGTGGATTTTCAATGGCTATTTCAAATATGCTTAAAATTTTAGAGGTAAATTTTAAAGGAATTAATGTTCTAGAAAATCAACAAGTAAGAGAAGGTATAAAAGAATTTAGCGAATGGCCTACTATACCTCAACTTTATATTAAAAAAGAATTTGTAGGTGGCTGTGATATTGTAAAAGAAATGTACGAAAATGGAGATTTAAAAAAAGTTTTAGAAAAAAAAGAAATAACTTTTAAAAAATAATTTAATTAATCTAGTTCAAATTCCTTAGTGTAATCCTTTTTTAATAATGGATTTTGTTTTTTTTTCTCTAAGTAGCAATTACCGATTACTAATTTATCTAATTCGGTACCCATAAAGCAATTGAATGCATCTGTAGGAGTATTTACAATAGGTTCGCCTCTTACATTAAATGAAGTATTTACAACTACTGGGCAATTTGTTTTTTCTTTAAACTTTTTTATAAGTTTGAAATATTTTGGATTAGTTTCTTCATGAACAGTTTGAATTCTAGCTGAATAGTCAACGTGTGTTACAGCTGGAATTTCTGATCTTTTGATATTAAGTTTAGCTATACCAAATAATTTTTTTTGCTCTTCAGTCATATCAATATTTTTTTTTGAAGAAGTATTTGCAACCATTAACATATAGGGACTATCAACATCTATCTCAAACCATTCAGATAAATCTTCCCTAAGAATGGCTGGAGCAAAAGGTCTAAAGCTTTCCCTATATTTAACTTTTAAATTTAAATTTTTTTGCATTTTTGAAGATCTTGCGTCACCAAGAATTGATCTTGCTCCTAATGCTCTTGGTCCAAATTCCATTCTACCTTGAAACCATCCAATAGCTTGACCATTAGCTAAATCTTCTGCAGTTTTATTTATTAAATTTTCTTCTTCAGTAAACTCAAAAACTGCTCCAGCTTTAGTTAGTTCATCTTCTATTTCCTTTTGACTGAATTCAGGGCCTAAATAAGATCCTTGCATATCATCTTTGGGGTTAACAATTCTTGGGTTTCCTTGTTCTATATGCCATAGAGCTAAAGCGGCACCTAATGATCCGCCCGCATCGCCTGCTGCTGGCTGTACCCAAATATTATCAAAAATTTTTTCTTTAAGAATTTTTCCATTAGCTACACAATTCAAAGCAACCCCTCCTGCTAAACAAAGATTATTTAAATTAAATTCTTTTTTTAAAGATTTAGCTAATCTTATCATAATATCTTCTGTAACTTTTTGGATTGAAGCTGCTATATCCATATGAAAATCAGTCAATTTTTCTTTTTTTGCATCCCTCGGGTTTTGACCAAATAAATCATGAAATTTATTATTTGTCATTGTAAGGCCTGTAGCGTAGTTAAAATAATCTTGATCTAATCTAAATGTTCCATCATCTTTAATATCAATTAGATTATTAATTATTTTCTCTTCATAAATTGGTTTGCCGTATGGAGCTAATCCCATAAGTTTATACTCACCACTATTAACCTTAAAGCCTGTGTAATAAGTAAATGCTGAATAAAGAAGTCCTAAAGAATGAGGAAAATGAATTTCTTTTTTAATTTCTAAGTTATTTTCACTTCCTATAGCTACAGTAGTTGTCGCCCACTCACCTACTCCATCAGCTGTTAAAACAATAGCTTCATTAAAAGGAGATGGAAAAAATGCACTTGCAGCGTGACTTAAATGATGGTCTGAAAAAAAAATTTTACTTTCATCTGTAAATTTATCATCGTGATTTTTGAGTTCATTTAAAAGCATTTTTTTTTGGAATAACTTATCTCTAAGCCAAATGGGCATTGCCATACAAAAAGATTTAAAACCTTTTGGGGCAAAGGCTACATAAGTTTCTAATAATCTTTCGAATTTTAAAAAAGGTTTTTCAAAAAAAATTATTTGATCAACTTCACTTAATTTTAAATTAGAATATTTTAAAACAAATTCGATTGCATTAAATGGATAATTAGAGTCATGTTTTATTCTTGTGAATCTTTCTTCTTGAGCTGCTGCAATAATTTTTCCACCAATTATTATTGTTGCGGCACTATCATGATAGAAAGCTGAAATACCAAGGATGGACTTCATATTAAAAAATTGTATATATAAAAGGAGCTACTGCAGAACCTTGACTTAAAATTATTAATCCACCGAACAGAACTAGAACAAATAAGATTGGTAATAACCAATATTTTTTTCTAACTCTTAAAAATTCCCAAAATTCTTTTAAAAAACTCATAATTAAAATTGATTTTTCATTCTACTTTTAATTTTAGATACTTCAATCCAATAAGATTGATTTTTATTTTTTTTAAGATTTAAAATATCTTTTCTCAAGGTTTTCATAATTAATGAAATTGGCGTAACTATAACAAAAAAAACAACACCCATTACAATAGGTGAAACAATATTTCCAAGTAAAATACCAAATTTAAACCAAAGTTTATTTAATGGAGTTAAGATTTTAGAGTTTAAAAGCCCTAAAATTAAAAAAATTATAGAAATTGCTAAAAACCAAACTCTTAATACTCCACCATCTATTAATGGATAAATAGAAACAATTAAAAAAAAAACAAAAAAAACAATACCAAAACTTTTATTTGAGCTAATTTTAATATTATTTTTATTCATAATTAAATTAGAGATTTTTGAGGTCTCATGTCTTTTTTGTTAATCCCGGCTATCTTAACAGGTTTTTTCATAGCGTCTCTTCTAAAAGGTTCGCCAAGCTCTTGATTAAGAATAACTTCTATGAATGTTGTAATTCCTTTTTTTTGATCTATGCATGACTGTTTTATCACATTTGTTGTTTCTTCCATTGTTTTAACAGCAACACCTTTTAACCCACAAGCAACAGCTACTTTTGCATAGCTTAATTCTGGATCAAGTTCCGTACCTACAAAATTATCATCAAACCAAAGTATAGAATTTCTTTTTTCAGCACCCCATTGGTAGTTTCTAAAAATTACCATTGTAATAGCAGGCCATTCTTTTCTAGCACATGAACTCATTTCATTCATACTAATTCCAAAAGCACCATCACCAGCAAAACCAATAACTGGTGTATCTGGGCATCCAATTTTAGCACCTAAAATTGAAGGAAAACCATATCCACAAGGTCCAAATAAACCCGGAGCTAAATATTTTCTTCCTTTTTCAAAAGTTGGATAAGCATTTCCAATTGCGCAATTATTTCCAATATCACTAGAAATAATTACATCATCTGGCATTCCTGATTGAATAGCTCTCCAAGCCTGTCTTGGGGACATTCTATCTTTATCTCTTTCTCTTGCTTCTTTATTCCAAACAGTTCCCTTATCATCATCTTCATGATCTAAACTTGATAACTTTTGTAACCAAGCAGATTTAGTTTGGTGAATTATATCTTTTCTTTTTTGTCTATTGATGTCTCCAGCTTCAGGAGAAAGTTGTGCTAAAAGTTGTTGAGCAACTAATTTTGCATCTCCACAAATTCCAACAGTAACTTTTTTGGTTAAACCGATTCTATCTGAATTCATATCAACTTGAATAATACTTGCATCTTTAGGCCAATAATCCATTCCATAGCCTGGTAGAGTTGAAAAAGGATTTAACCTTGTGCCAAGTGCTAAAACAACATCAGCCTTTTTAATTAATTCCATTCCAGCTTTAGAGCCATTGTAGCCTAATGGTCCTGCAGCTAATGGATGACTTCCTGGAAAACTATCATTATGTTGATAACCAGAACAAACTGGGGCATCTAATTTTTCAGCAAGATTTTTACAATCTTCAATAGCACCCCCAATTACAACACCAGCACCAGATAAAATAACTGGAAAGTTTGCATTAGATAATAATTGTGCTGCTTTTTTAATTGCTTCCACACCACCTGCTTGTCTTTCTAATCTTACAATTGGAGGCAAATCAATATCAATTATTTGTGTCCAGTAATCTCTAGGAATATTTATTTGAGCTGGAGCCGATCCTCTTATTGCTTTTTCGATAACTCTATTTAACACTTCAGCCATTCTTGAAGGGTCTCTTACTTCTTCTTGGTAACAAACCATGTCTTTAAATAAATTCATTTGTTCTACTTCTTGAAATCCACCTTGACCTATTGTTTTATTTGCAGCTTGCGGTGTAACTAAAAGTAATGGAGTATGATTCCAATATGCAGTTTTAACAGGTGTGACTAAACCAGTAATTCCAGGTCCATTCTGAGCAATAACCATTGACATTTTACCTGTAGCCCTTGTGTAACCGTCAGCGATTAAACCACCATTAGTTTCATGAGCTACATCCCAAAATGTTATTCCTGCATCAGGAAAAATGTCTGAGATAGGCATAAATGCTGAACCAATTATTCCAAAAGCATGTTCAATTCCATGCATTTGTAAAACTTTTACAAAAGCTTCTTCTGTTGTCATTTTTGTCATAATAGTCCTGAACTTTCTTGTATGAATTGTTAAATTTTATAATTAATTTTGTTAATTAAAAGAATTAATATATAAGATTTGAGGAATTTCAAATAAACAAATCGACACAATAATGACTACAGATATTATAATTCACGATGAAAAAGACAACGTAGGAGTGGTAGTTATTGACAAAATCACTCCAAAACAAGACTGTTCTTGCTGGATCATGGAAAATGACAAAACAGTAAAAATTCAGTCAATTAATGAAATTCAATTAGGACATAAAATTGCAATGGTTGACCTTAATGAGGGTGATACAATTTTAAAATATGGTCATGATATTGGTAAAGTAGTTAAATTAATCAAAAAAGGTGAGCATGTTCATGTTCACAATGTTAAAACTAAGAAGTGGTAAAAATATGGAAATTCCAAAAAGTTTTTTAGGTTATAAAAGAGAAAATAACAGAGTTGGTACTAGAAATCACGTAATCATCCTTCCTGTAGATGACATATCTAATGCTTGTGCTGAAGCTGTAGCAAATAATATAAAAGGTACAATTGCACTACCTCACTCTTATGGAAGACTCCAGTTCGGTGCAGATTTAGATTTACACTTTAGAACAATGATTGGAACCGGAAGTAATCCTAATGTTGCAGCAGTAATAGTTATTGGTATTGAGCCAAAATGGACAAAAAAAATAGTAGATGGAATTGCAAAAACTGGAAAGCCTGTTGAAGGTTTTCATATTGAACGCACTGGAGATATTGGTACAGTTATGAAAGCTTCAAAGAAAGCTCAAGAATTTGTAATGTGGGCATCTGAAAAACAACGAGAAGAGTGTCCTTTAAGTGATCTATGGATATCTGTTAAATGTGGAGAATCTGATACAACTTCTGGATTAGCTGCAAACCCAACAGTTGGAAATTTAATGGATAAATTAGAACCATTAGGAGTTCATTTGTGTTTTGGAGAAACTTCAGAACTTACAGGTGCTGAAACTATTTGTGCTAAAAGGGGTGCTACACCAGAGGCTTCAGAAAAATTCATGAAAACATGGAACTCTTATAACGATTTTATACTTAAAGAAGCAACTGATGATCTATCAGAAAGCCAACCAACAGCAGGTAATATTGCAGGAGGTCTTACTACTATTGAAGAAAAGGCATTTGGAAATTTTCAAAAAATTGGATCATGTAAATTTATAGATGTTTTAGAACCAGCTGAAGAGCCCACTAAAGGAAAAGGTTTATACTTTATGGATACTTCTTCTGCAGCAGCTGAATGCGTAACACTTCAAGCAGCTGCTGGTTTTAATATTCATTTATTTCCAACTGGTCAAGGTAACATTGTTGGAAATCCTATTGAGCCTGTTATTAAATTAACAGCTAACCCATTAACTGTTAAAAGTATGGGCGAACATATTGACTGTGATGTATCCAAAATACTCACACGTGAAATGAACATGTCAGAAGCTGGTGACGAATTAATTAAATCTACAATAAGAGTAGCTAACGGAAGATTGACATGTGCAGAAGCATTAGGTCACAAAGAATTTGTAATGACCAAACTTTATAGAAGCGCATAATATTTTTAATTCTTACAATCTAAATATATGGAATTTCAAAACTCAATAAAGATTATTCCTGGTGTTATTTTAGCTTTAGTATTTTGTTTATTTTCTCAAGGAATTAACAATTTAATTGGAATAGAATTATTTGGTACTCCCAAAAGCCCTATATCAACTGTAATGATAGCAATACTCCTTGGAATTATAATGGGTAATGCATTTACACCTAGACCAGGTATGATGTTGGGATTAGATTTCACTCAAAAATATATTTTAAAACTTGGAATTATTTTTTTAGGAATAAGGTTGAGCTTTGACGAGTTTCTTAAATTTGGAACGATTGCAATTCCATTAATAATAGTTTGCATTTTAAGTGTGCTTATTCTAATTAAATTACTTATTAAAAAAGTACCTATTTCATCAAAAATGTCATATTTAATTGCAATAGGTACAAGTGTTTGTGGAGCAACTGCTATTGTTGCAACCGCTCCTCTTATAAATGCCAAAAAAACTGAAGTTGCTTATGCTATAGCAAATATTACATTATTTGGTGTAATTGCAATGCTTGTCTATCCATATTTTGCTCAATGGTATTTTTATGATGACTCTTTGAAAGCAGGTTTGTTTTTAGGTACAGCTATTCATGAAACTTCTCAAGTTGCTGCTGCTGGATTAATTTATGATCAACAATTTAACAGTCCAGAAACACTAAACGTAGCTACTGTAACTAAATTAATAAGAAATACTTTTTTAGTAATAATGATACCTTTGTTTGCAGTTTTATATAACAGAGGTGAAAAAAAAGAAAAAAATTATTCTATTTTAAATATCTTTCCATATTTTGTTATTGGCTTTATAGGAATGATTATCGTTAGAAACATTGGAGATCAATTATTTACAGTTGAAAATAATAATTTTCATATTTGGAAAAATTTTATTAGTTATATAAAAACTATGGCTACAGTTTTCTTAACAATGTCTATGGCTGCAGTTGGAATATCAATAAATTTAAATGAATTAAAATCTATGGGTTACAAACCATTTGTTGTAGGTTTTATTGCTGCAATAACCGTTGGAATAGTTAGTATTATAAGTATGGAAACATTTCTTAAATATTTTATATAATCTAGATATAAATGAACAAAGATTTTAAATTTAAACTTTATTTTAGAAAATCTAGTTTTAAAAAAGATATATTGTCAGCAAATATTTTGTTTGAACAGATAGAATCTCACAAACCAAAACACTTTTTAGAAGTAGGAGTATTTCAAGGTGTTACTTCTAGAAATATCTGTGAAAAACTAAATTTAATCCATCAAAATCAATTTAAATATTATGGTATAGACATTTTTGAAGATGCAGATGACCTTTTAGATAATAAAGAAATGACATCAAAACATAATAAAATCTCGAACCCTATAAAACATTTACTATACAATATTATTTTTAAAGAAAATCTTAATTCTTTAAAATCTGTAAAAGAATTACTCAAAAAATTTAATAATAATGTGACGCTCTATAAGGGTTTAAGTGAGAAAGTATTACCAAAAATAAATATCTCAGAAATTGATTTTATTTTTTTAGATGGTGGACACTCTTATGAAACTGTTAAAAATGATTTATTTTTAATTCTTAAAGATATAAAAAAAAATAAAGTCATAATTTGTGACGATTATGATCAAAAAAAATATGGTGTTAAAAAAGCAGTTGATGAATTAATAAATAATGTAACTGAAATAAAAGAATTAAATAAAAGATTGGTTAAAATTACTACTTAAATTAAACTTGATATTGATGAATAAACATTTGATTTTTTTGTTTCACCTATGCTTCTGTGCATTTCTTTATTATTCTTATAAATAACAATTGTTGTCCAGTACTCTATACCTAAATATTTAGCTATATCTTTATCCTTTTGTTGTTCGAAGCTTAAGAATAGAATATCATTAAACTCATTTTCTGCTTCATGTAAAATTTTTATTTGTTTTGCGCATGTATAACAACTTTCGTTCCATGAATTAATAACAACAATTTTACCTTCTGATTGAGCTTTATTAAATTTTTCTATTGTAAAAGTTGTGCTTTTGTCTACAGCAGAACTGTTGAAGGAAACTAAAGTAAATATTATAATCAAAATTTTTTTCATTAATAGTCTATATCTTATTATGTTAATTTTTTAAAACGTTTTCTAAAAAAACTAGAAAAAAACTTTCTAATAAATGCAGCCGCAACTCCTAACGATACTGCAAAAATAATTGAAAATAATCCATAAAGAATTGGCGTTTCTTCTGAAAGTTTTTTAATAAATTGTGATAGGGAATTTAAATTTTTAGTATCTACCTTAGCAACTTCTTTAACTATATGTTCAGCAAAAAAAGCATCGTATGCAATTGCTATACCTACTGCTAACAATAATATGGCTAGAAGTGTTTTTAATTCTGTACTATCAAAAGACTCTCCAATTTTTTGTCCGCATTGAACACCTATAATTGATCCTGTTACCAACATAAATACTAAAATCAAATCTATTGAACCATAATTGAATGCATGAAGTACTGTTACTATTGCACTTATAAAAATTGTTACAAATAAAGAAGTTCCTGGGATTAATTTGGTTGGCATTCCAATAATATAAATCATGGCTGGAACTAAAATAAAAGCACCACCTATCCCCATTATTGCAGCAATGAAACCAACTAATAAACCAATTATGATTGGTGTGAATGCACTTTCGTACAATTTTGATTTTTGAAAGCGTATTCTTAAAGGAAGACCATGTATCCAATAATGAGCATGTAATTTTTTTTTAATAAAAATTTTTTTTCTGGCTTTATCTATTTCACCAAGGCCTTCAATTAACATTGCCGTACCAATGATAGCTAATATATACATATAAGCTAATGAGATTACGATATCTATTTTTCCAATACCTTTAAAATAAGTAAAGGTCCAAATTCCAAATAATGTTCCAAAAGTTCCACCAGCTACGATCATTAAACCCATTTTATAATCTAGTGTATCTTTTAAATAATGTGTTGTTGAACCTGAGACAGATGTAGCTAAAATATTGTTAGCTTCATTTGCTACTGCATATGTAGGTGGCACACCTAAAAAAATTAAAAATGGAGTCATTAAAAAACCTCCGCCAACACCAAATAAACCCGAGAGTATGCCTACTATTGCACTAAGAGAAAAGATTGCTATAATGTTTACAGATACTTGAGCAATAGGTAAAAAAACTTCCATAAAAAAATTAATTTAATAATAAGTATCTTCATATATATCTATGTCAATAGTTGAGATTTAAAAATAAACAAATTAGTTAAAAATGTATATAATTTAAAGAATGAAAAAATTTTTGACTTTAGTAAGTCTTAGTATGTTCATCTTTACTACAACTAATGGAGCAATTGCTAATTGTTCTAATGGTGAATGTGAGTTTAATTACAGTAATCATTATAAATATGCTAAAACACATTGTTTACAAACTTTAAGTTTTGAAGAAGTAGATACAGAATATTTATCTTTTACAATATTAAAAACTGGCCAACAATGCAAAGTTACTGAAAGCAGCGAAGAGAATTAATACAAATATAAAAATGAAAATTAACTAAAAATATCATTAATTTCATCATCTATATCACTTGTTAGTTCTGATTTTTTCTTATTTTCTTGTAAATTGTTATTTGAAATATCATTTAATACTTTTGAGTTAATAGAATCTTCTTTAATAATTTCTTTTACGAAAGGTGTACCAACAACGTTATTTTTAATTAAAGAATTATTTAATTCTTGGATCTTTTTATAAATATTATTTTTCTCTAATTCTACTTTAGAAAAATTATTTTTTATGGTTGTATAATTGTTTTGAACTAAATTTAATTCACTAGATAATCTTATATTTTCTTCTTGATAAAATTTTATTTTATCATTCATTTCATTTATTTGTTCAGGACTTAATGGATTTTGAACATGATCATTTTTTATTTTGGTAATATTATCCTGTAATTTTTTATTGTTCTGAATATAGTGATTTATAGTATTTTTAAATTCGTTATTATTTATTACTAAATCTTTATTAGAATTAATATTTTCTGTTAATTGTTTTTTAGCTTTATTTAAATCAACTTTAAGTTCATTTGTATCTTTCTTATAATTTTGAATTAATTCTTGTTGATTACTAATAATATCAGATTGTATTGTGTTTTGATCTAGTAATTTTTTTTCAAGATATAATAAATTAAGTTCATTTTTTTGATTCTCAATAGTATTATTAATTAATAATCTTTTTTCTTTAATGTCATTATTAATTTTTTTTGCTGAATTTTTAATTGCAATAAAATCCTTATCTAAAAAAGTTTTCACTTCTAATGGTGAACGTTTTTTAATGGTTAAATATTTAATATTAATAAGATCTTTAATATTCAACATTACATCATTTATATTTAAACTAGAATCAATTTCACTATGTAAAATTGATGGAATATCTGAACTAGAAACAATTTCTTTATTTAAAGTTAATGGAATATTAGGATCAAAAAAATTTTTTTCTTTGTCATCCATATAAATAAGTTAATTAAATTATTTATCTGAGATATTTGGCCAAAAATAACGTGGCTTAGTTTTGTTAGTTTCGTTAGTTTTGTTTGTTTTGCTTCTTTCTTTTTGTTCGTAGTTGCTTAAATTAACTACATCATTATTTTTATCATTTACTGCTATTGGATTTTTTTCGTTATTTATTTTTTCAAAATCATATGAATTAATTTTCATTTCTAAATAATTGGCTTTTTTTTCAATGTCTTTATTTCTAGTTAAAATTTTTTCTGAGGTATTTTTTACATCTTCTTCCAATTTTGTTCTATGAATTTCTAAATCAGCCTGAAGTGAATTTAACTTTTCTGTATCAGTGATACGTTTCTCAAATGTTGCAATTCTTTCTTCTAATATTCTTTGTTTGTTTAATTCTTCGTTTTTAATTTTTAAATCTTTTTCTAGTAGAATAATTTTTTCATTATGTTTGATATTTTGTTGATTTAAATTTATTTCTTTTTTATTAAGATCATTGTCTAATTCAGTCAATTTACTTTCTAAAAAATGAGTTCTTGACTCATAAATCCACTCATTTTTACAATGTTCACAAGTAATTAATGAACCTTCTAAGTCTATTTCTCTCTGGTTAAGTAAAAATTTTTTTTTACAGCTTTTACAGTTTATCAACATAATATTTATTAAAAAATTTTAGCTTGATCGAAGCAATGAGTCAATAATTAAGAATGTGAATTAATTCTTTTTTACTAATATATGGGTTTTAAAAGCTATTGATGTTTAATTCTTATTAAAATTTTTAAATTTTAGCAAAAATCCTATTAATTACTTCATCTAAATTTTTCTGTTCTGTGTCGTTTAGTTTGTTAGTATCTTTTTGAGTTTCGGTCGGAATTTCCTTGATAATATTTGGTGAAATAATATTAGATTTGCTTGTTATCGAATTATTTAATTCTTTAATTTTATTTGATATTTTTTGTTTTTCTAATTCAATATCGTTTAAGTTTACTTTAATAGTTTCATTTTTCTTTCTTGCCAATAACAGTTCACTGGATAATCTAATATTTTCATCTTGGTAAAATTTAACTTTTTTTATTTCATCTTCAAATTGCAAATTTTTTGAATTCTCAAGTAGATTAATCTTCTCCTGTAGTTTTTTATAATTCATAATATATCT
>CAJQRZ010000071.1 GCA_905612435.1 uncultured Candidatus Pelagibacter sp. | reverse complement strand
TTTTATTAATAAAAAATTTAAAAAAATAAAGAATCCTTCTATAAAAGTGCTATTTGATATAGCTAATTTTAATCAAAATGCAAAAAAGTATAAAAAAGCGATTATTTATTATGATCAAGTTATTTCAATGACAGATCCTAATTCATTTATTTATGCAAACCTTTTATATAGAAGAGGAAGTAGTTATGAAAGATTGGGAAATTATTTAAAATCAGATGAAAATTTCCTACGATCTTTAGAAATCAATTCTGATGACGCATATGTATTAAATTATTTGGCTTATTCATGGTTGGAGAGAGAAAATAAAATTGATATTGCAATACAGATGCTTGAAAAAGCCTATGCTCTTCGGAGCAATGATCCCTACATAATAGATTCAGTTGGATGGGGTTATTATCTGATTGATGATTTTTCAAACGCTGAGAAATTCTTAAAAAGAGCAGTTCTATTAATGCCAGATGATCCAGTTGTTAACGATCATTATGGAGACACTCTTTGGAAACTAGGTAAAAAAATTCAAGCAAGATATTTTTGGATAAGTGTTTTAGATTTAAAAGAAACAAAAGATAAGATGAAAAAAAATATTAATATTAAATTAATTGAAGGTTTAAAAACATCCTAAGTTATGACTACTTTTAAGATTAAGTCATACGCAAAAATAAATCTTGCGCTAAATGTTATTGGGAAAACTTCGAAATTACATAAAATTGAAAGTATTGTCTGTTTTATAGACTTGTATGATTTAATTTATTTAAAATTAGTAAATAAAAGAGATCACGAAGTATCTTTTCAAGGTAAATTCTCCAAAGGTATTAGCAAAAAAAATACTGTCACAACTCTCTTAAAATTATTAGATCAAAAAAAGTTACTAAATAATAAAAAGTTAAAAATTAAGATTATTAAAAATATACCTCAAAAGGCTGGCATGGGTGGAGGTTCAATGAATGCAGCAAGTTTAATCAATTTTCTAATATTTAAAAAAATTCTAAAAGTTAAAAACAATGAATTAATCAAATTAACGAAATTAATAGGTTCAGATGTTATTTTAGGAATAGGCCTTAAAAATACTATTTTATCATCGAATGGTCTAATTAAAAGATATAAAAAAAGAATTAAATTTTACACATTAATTGTAAAACCAAATTTTGGCTGTTCTACAAAATTTATTTTTTCAAAAGTTAAATCTTTTTCGAGGGCAAAATTTAATTTACCAAGTAAATTAATGCTTAATAAAGATTATTTGAAAAATTTAAATAATGATCTAGAAATAGTTGCTTTTAGAAAATATTCTAAGTTAAAAAATATTAAACTATTTCTTTCAAGTTTACCGAATGTAATTTTTGTAAGAATGTCAGGATCAGGATCATCAATAGTGGCTTATTTCCATTCTAAAAATGCATGCAAAGTTGCATTAAAGCAATTTAAGAGTAAATTTAATAGCTATTGGTGTATTGCATCAAAAACTATATAATTTTTTTTTTTTGTGTTATATGAAATTAACATTGGGGCGTAGCCAAGCGGTAAGGCACTGGTTTTTGGTACCGGCATCCTAGGTTCGAATCCTAGCGCCCCAGCCATATATGAATACTTTAATAGATAAAATTTTTTTTAGATCTCAAAATGTTAATTACATAGATTTGAGCTTTAAGAATATTAGAAAAGAAACAGAAGTAGAAAAAATATTCAATGCAATAAGTTCATTTTCAGAAAATAGTGAAATTCGATATGTAGGGGGATGTGTTAGGAAAATTATCAACAAAGAAAAAGTTGATGATATTGACTTAGCTGTAAATTTAAATCCAATTGATGTTTGCAAGGCGCTTAATAAAAAAAATATAAAATACTATGAAAGTGGAATTGAACACGGAACAATTACTGTGTTAATTAATAATAATAAATTTGAAATAACTTCATTACGAAAAGATGTTGATACAGATGGAAGACATGCAAAAGTAGAATTTTCGGATAATTGGAAAGAAGATGCATCTAGAAGAGATTTTACAATCAATACTATTTATGCTGATATTGAAGGAAACTTATTTGATCCATTTGATGGAAAGAAAGATTTAAAAAATGGAAAAATTCATTTTATAGGAAATGCTGAAACAAGAATAAAAGAAGATTATTTGAGAGTACTTAGATATATTAGATTTTTTCTTAATTACTCAAAATACAAACATAAACCAGAAATTATTAAAATAATTAAGAGAAATTTGACTGGATTCTCTAAAATTTCATCTGAGAGATTACTAGATGAATTTCAAAAATTAGTAAGATCTGATGGTTTTTTTAAATTACCAAAGGATAAAGATTGTTTAGAAATCATAAATCTTCTTTTTCCACAATTAAAAAATATTTCTATATTTGGTAAGTTGAATAATTTTTCAAAAAAAAATTTTATTAATGTGGATTTTATTTTTTTATTATCCTTAATGATTATTGATGGAAGTGATAATGTTGATTACTTTATATTTAAATTCAACCTTTCAAAAAAAGATAAAAAAAGACTTTTATTTTTAAATGAT
>CAJQRZ010000070.1 GCA_905612435.1 uncultured Candidatus Pelagibacter sp. | reverse complement strand
CTTTGAGAAGCTAGTCTTTCACCAACATGTTCTGTTGCTCTTTCTTTAACCTTTCTCATTAATTCAATAGATTCAAAGATCATATCCCTTGTTTCTCCCGGAAAACCAATAATTACATTGGCACCAATATTTGCTCCAGCTCTAATTGCTTCAGACATTCCTGTTATTACACTTTCATTAGTTGGTCTTCTGTGTAATTCTTTTTTTCTAAATTCTTCATTGCCTGACTCAACGCCAACATTTATTGCTGACATTCCAACTCTCAAAAACTCTTTAACTCTTTCATATGACATTGCTTCTGGTCGTGTTTGACACCAAAATGGAAGTCCTTTTCCAGAATTATTTGTTTTTTCATCATAATTTATTCCAGTTTGAGGATATTTTAAAATAAATTCTTCAAATCTCGGTTGAGAAGTTGTCATTATTGTTTCGTCGCCTACGTAAACATACTCAATTCCATGTTTGTCACGAAGATGGATTACTTCTTTTACAAAATTATCAATCGACCTTTCTCTATAAAAAGTTTGACCTTTTCCAGATTCTTTATCGGTTCCTTTAAAAGCTTTATTAAAAAAAACATTGGCACAATAAGTACATTTATAAGGACATCCTCTTGTAAGTTCTACAAGTGCTGTTTTACTTATTTTACCTCTCATTGATTTTGATGCTCTTGGTGGAACATTCCATGCAGACCAATCTTGAAAAGGTGCTTTATTAACATCAAGCAACACTGTTGCATTTTTAATAATTTTTTTTGATTCTGGTTGTTTTATAGTTAAATTATTTATTTTAAGAGCTTCTTCTTTATGATCCAAACCATCAAGAAGTATTTCTCCATTTTTAATTTTTTCACAAAGGGTTACTATTAACTCATCTCCTTCACCAACGCATATAGCATCAACAGATTTTTCAGCAATAACTAGATTGGGATTTATTGTAACATGTGCACCACCTACAATTTTAAGAATGTCTTTTCTATTAGCTATTAATTCCAGAAGACTCTTTCCTAAAAGATAAGTAGGTTCAGTCGCGGTAAGACCCACAATATGAGGTTTATATTCTCGAATCATGGCAATAAAGTCTTCCTCGATATTTGTTTTTTTTACTTTGTAAATTACATCTTCATGAGAAGGAGGAACTTGTAAGGTATTTACTCTAATTTGATCACCTGTATAAGCTTGAGATTTATAATCATTTAAGGAAAACATTCGAACAGCATGATTGGCATTATTTACTGAAGCAACTAAAATTGCTAGATTTGGTGGTATGCCCGCTTCTAGTTCTGATCCACCTTCAATGAAAAGAACTCTTGTTTTTTCGTCATGTATTGTTTCAAAACCTGCATAACCAAACATATTTTTTAATTTTTTAATTTTTTATTTTAATATTAAATACGAAATTTTTATATTAAATACAATATTCTAATATTAAATACAATACTTTAATATTAAATACAATATGCATCATTGATATGTGTTTTTAGCATAAATTAAGCTTGTTCGTATAATCTTAAGATCATCTAATCTTAAGATCATCTTGCTTAATTTTAACATTTTTGATATTTTTTTTATAATTAAAACAAAGTAAAAACTCACTTTTTAAAAATCTAAAAAAAGATAAAAATATGTTTCATATAATTATACCATCACGAATCGGTTCCTTATGAAAAAGCCTTCAAAGAGTAGAAAAAAAGGTATTTTTTTCTTTATCACTGGAATTTCAGGTGCTGGCAAGACTTCGATTACAACAAAAATTAAAAAAGAAATTATCAAAAATTATGGACCAACACTGGTGGTTAGTGGAGATGAGTTTAGAAAAACATTTAAACTTAAAAGCTATTTAGAAAAAGATAGAAAAAGATATTTAATGAACTACTTAATTCTAGCAAAATTAATAACAGATCAAAAAATAAACTTAATTTATAATTTAGTAGGCATGCATGATGTGGCCAGAAAATGGAATCGAGAAAATATAGATAACTATGTTGAGATTTATATCAAATCAGATATTAAAAAAATAATTAAATTTGGAAAAAAAGAAACTTACAAAAACAAAAACAAAAACATTATTGGATTGGATATTAAATTAGATTTTCCTAAAAAACCAGATATAATTATCAATAATAACTTTAAAAGTACTATTAATGAGCTCTCTAGGGAACTGTTAAAAAAAATAAAAAGTCTCAATATACAAAATTAAAAAAATTAATATTAATGAATTCAAAAAAAAAATTTATAACATTAATCAATGTTATTAAATTAAATATCATTATATTTAAATTTAAAATTTTCAATCCTAATAAAAAAGTAATTTTTTTTTATCATCCTAGAAAACTGTTAACGCTTATTCATATTCATTATATTATGGATTTATTTAATAGTTTTAATAAAAATTATTTAATTTTATATGGTCATGAAGTAGATAAATTTTATAAAAAAGATCATTATTTTGTTTCTCATAGTTTTTTATTAAAATGGATATTCAAAGTAAATATTTTTATGAGCGTCAATGTCTGCGATGTTTTTACCAATAATTCTAAAAAAATTTATATACACCATGATATTTCCACTACACCATTAGCAAATGAAGAAAGAGAGAAAGTATTATTAAAAAGACTTTTAAAGTATGACTTTATATTTACGTCCAATAAAAAAACCATATCTATGTTTGTTAATTTTTTTAAAAAATATAATTCCAATTTAAACTTAAAAATACCAAAGATAGTCGAAACTGGCTACCTTAGATTAGACTATTTAAAAAAAAATAACAATCTAGATAGGTTAATAAATAATACTATTGTTATTGCCCCTACAGATTATAGACATATAGAAAATTTATCGATGTTTAATGATATAGAAAAAATTATTAAAGATCTATTATTAGAAACTTCATTTAATATTGTATTTAGACCATATCCAGCACTTAGAAGTACATTAAAAACTTTAAAGATAAAAAACACTTATGAAAGTAATAAAAGATTTAAATTTGATACTAGTGAAAACTATTTAGAGGTTTATTCAAAATCAACTTGTATGATAACTGACATATCTGGTACAGCATATACGTATGCATTCTTTACTAAAAAACCTGTTATTTTTATTTCAAAAGAT
The DNA here is from genome assembly GCA_905612435.1 of uncultured Candidatus Pelagibacter sp. GTDB lineage: Bacteria > Pseudomonadota > Alphaproteobacteria > Pelagibacterales > Pelagibacteraceae > Pelagibacter. Next base: position 5,343 of record CAJQRZ010000070.1, on the reverse strand, counting down.
GAAAAATTTCTTAAAGAATTAGGTTATAACAAATTAGATTATTTTGTAGATAGAGAAAAAGTTGGAATAATCATTGAGGACATAAACGAAATTAAAAATAATATAAAAAATATTTTATCTATTGAAAAAAAAACAAAACCATTAAATGACCTATTAGAAAAAGAAATAACTTATTTAGGAAAATCTAAATCTAGAATATTTGAACAAATTGAAAATATTGAAAAATAATAATTTCTTATCAAAATCTATTACAATAGAAATATTGGAAAATTTATTGTAAAAATAAATTTAATAAAAAAACCCCAACATTTTTATCTGCTAGGGTTTATATAATAAAATATCAATTATTTTTCTAATCACTTTTTAAAAATTTTTTCAGTGCATAAATCAAGCCAATTGAGCTATTAGTACTGGTCAGCTACACGCATTACTGCGCTTCCACATCCAGCCTATCAACGTGGTGGTCTACCACGGCTCTATAGGAAGAACTTGTTTTGAGGTGAGTTTCCCGCTTAGATGCTTTCAGCAGTTATCTCTTCCATACTTAGCTACCCTGCACTGCGGCTGGCGCCACAACAGGTCCACCAGTGGTATGTTCAACCCGGTCCTCTCGTACTAGGGTCAACTCCTCTCAATTCTTCTACACGCATAGCAGATAGGGACCGAACTGTCTCACGACGTTCTGAACCCAGCTCACGTACCACTTTAATTGGCGAACAGCCAAACCCTTGGGACCTGCTCCAGCCCCAGGATGTGATGAGCCGACATCGAGGTGCCAAACACTGCCGTCGATATGAGCTCTTGGGCAGTATCAGCCTGTTATCCCCGGCGTACCTTTTATCCGTTGAGCGATGGCCCTTCCACTCAGAACCACCGGATCACTATGACCGACTTTCGTCTCTGCTCGACTTGTCAGTCTCACAGTCAGGCAGGCTTATGCCATTGCACTCTACGAACGATTTCTGACCGTTCTGAGCCTACCTTCGCACGCCTCCGTTACTATTTGGGAGGCGACCGCCCCAGTCAAACTACCCACCATACAATGTCTTGATGCCGGATGACGGCTATCAGTTAGATGTCAAGAAAAACAAAAGAGGTATTTCACTGGTGACTCCACAAAAGCTGACGCCTTTGCTTCAAAGTCTCCCTCCTATGCTAAATATGTTTTTCCTAACACCAATGTAAAGTTGCAGTAAAGGTGCACGGGGTCTTTCCGTCTAACTACGCGAACTCCGCATCTTCACGGAGAATTCAATTTCACTGAGTTGATGTTGGAGACAGCGGAGAAATCGTTACGCCATTCATGCAGGTCGGAACTTACCCGACAAGGAATTTCGCTACCTTAGGACCGTTATAGTTACGGCCGCCGTTTACTGGGGCTTCAAAAATGAGCTTGCACCCATCGCATTAACCTTCCAGCACCGGGCAGGCGTCAGACCCTATACATCCACTTACGTGTTAGCAGAGCCCTGTGTTTTTGATAAACAGTCGCTTCTCCCTGGCTTGTGCCACCCTTCTATAGTTGCCTACAAAAAGGTCTTCCTTATCCCGAAGTTACGGAAGCATTTTGCCGAGTTCCTTCAACATCATTCTCTCAAGCGCCTAAATATACTCTATTAATCTACCTGTGTCGGTTTCGGGTACGGTCTTAATGATGGAGCTATTTCTTGGAACCTCTTCGCAGCAAGTTCAATCCATTAAGAACTCACAACTTACGAGATTCGTCACTACCATCCGGTCAAGGAATATTAACCTTGTTTCCATCGACTACGGCTTTCGCCCTCGCCTTAGGTGCCGACTAACTCTGCGCGGATTAACCTTGCGCAGAAACCCTTAGATTTTCGGCGAAGAAGTTTTTCACTTCTTTTATCGTTACTTATGTCAGCATTCGCACTTCTGATACCTCCAGGATCCCTCACAGGTATCCCTTCACAGGCTTACAGAACGTTCCGCTACCGCTTATAAAATTCGAAAATTTTATAAACCCACAGATTCGGTACATGATTTTAGCCCCGTTACATCTTCGGCGCAGAAACTCTATTAGACCGGTGAGCTGTTACGCTATCTTTAAAGGATGGCTGCTTCTAAGCCAACCTCCCGGCTGTTAAGGAATTTCCACATCCTTTCACACTTAATCATGATTTTGGGACCTTATCTGGTGGTCTGGGCTCTTTCCCTTTCGACCATGGACCTTAGCACCCACAGTCTGTCTGCTGAAGAACAATGTCTAGCATTCGGAGTTTTATTAGGTTTGGTAAGAATCTCTTCCCCCTAGCCCATTTAGTGCTCTACCTCTAAACATCTATTTATTCAACGCACTACCTAAATAGTTTTCGCGGAAAACCAGCTATCTACGAATTTGGTTGGCCTTTCACCCCTTACCACAAGTCATCCAAAGACTTTTCAACGTCAACTGGTTCGGTCCTCCGGTTGGTGTTACCCAACTTTCAACCTGCTCATGGTAAGCTCATTCGTTTTCGGGTCTAATTCATTAAACTAATCGCCCTATTAAGACTTGCTTTCGCTGCGCCTACACCTAGATGGCTTAAGCTTGCTTAATAAATTAAGTCACTGACCCATTATACAAAAGGTACGCCCTCACCCTAAAAAAGGCTCGGACTGATTGTAGGCATGCGGTTTCAGGTTCTATTTCACTCCCCTAATAGGGGTTCTTTTCACCTTTCCCTCACGGTACTAGTTCACTATCGGTCACTGAAGAGTATTTAGGCTTAGAGGGTGGTCCCCCTATATTCGAGCAGGATTTCTCGTGTCCCGCTTTACTCAAGAATTTTGTTAAACATTACTCATACGGGACTATCACCCTCTGTGGTTAGTTTTTCCAAACTATTCAAATTTTTTTAACAAAACTACTGGCCTAGTCCGCGTTCGCTCGCCACTACTAACGGAATCTCAATTGATTTCTTTTCCTCTGGTTACTTAGATGTTTCAGTTCTCCAGGTTGTCTCTTTAAACCTATGTATTCAGTTTAAAGTACCACATAAAGTGGTGGGTTTCCCCATTCGGAAATTTTCGGATCAAAACTTACATACAGCTCCCCGAAACTTATCGCAGTATATCACGTCCTTCATCGGCTTTCAGTGCCAAGGCATCCGCCACACGCCCTTAAACGCTTGATTTATGCACAGAAAAAAATTTTTTCTGTGTTGTGATCAAATTTTTATTTGAACATTAAATAATAACTTTTAATGTTCGGATATAGATATTGATATAAATTATTTTTATTTACAGTTTTAATAACTAAATGTTTCCTGGTGGAGGATACAGGGATCGAACCTGCTACCTCCTGAATGCAAATCAGGCGCTCTCCCAGATGAGCTAATCCCCCATTTAAGTTTGGTGGGCCGAGAAAGACTCGAACTTTCGACCCCACCCTTATCAAGGGTGTGCTCTAACCAACTGAGCTACCGGCCCTACAAGAAGGAAACATTACTTTAAGAAGAGAAATGAGGACGGTCAACATTACCGATGTATATTATTTAGAATGAAATTTTACTTTCATTCATCCTTAGAAAGGAGGTAATCCAGCCGCAGGTTCCCCTACGGCTACCTTGTTACGACTTCACCCCAGTCGCTGACTATACCGTGGTCAAGGGTTTGAAACCTTGCCTTAAGGTAGAACCAACTCCCATGGTGTGACGGGCGGTGTGTACAAGACCCGGGAACGTATTCACCGTGGCACGCTGATCCACGATTACTAGTAATTCCAGCTTCATGCACTCGAGTTGCAGAGTGCAATCCGAACTGAGGTATCTTTTTGGGATTTGCTTAACATCGCTGTCTTGCTTCCTGTTGTAGATACCATTGTAGCACGTGTGTAGCCCAACACGTAAGGGCCATGAGGACTTGACGTCATCCCCACCTTCCTCCAGCTTATCACTGGCAGTTCTTTCAGAGTGCCCAACTTAATGATGGCAACTAAAAGTGAGGGTTGCGCTCGTTGCGGGACTTAACCCAACATCTCACGACACGAGCTGACGACAGCCATGCAGCACCTGTGTTTCGTCCGGCCGAACCGAAAACTCTAATCTCTTAGAGTCGCGACGAACATGTCAAGTGTTGGTAAGGTTCTGCGCGTATCTTCGAATTAAACCACATGCTCCACTACTTGTGCGGGTCCCCGTCAATTCATTTGAGTTTTAACCTTGCGGTCGTACTCCCCAGGCGGTGTGTTTACTGATTTCTCTGCGACACTGAAAATAAATTTCCAACGTCTAACACACATCGTTTACGGCATGGACTACGAGGGTATCTAATCCTCTTCGCTACCCATGCTTTCGTTCCTCAGTGTCAGTAATGATCCAGAAAGCTGCCTTCGCAATCGGTATTCTTTCTAATATCTACGAATTTCACCTCTACACTAGAAATTCTGCTTTCCTCTATCATACTCTAGCTAAAAAGTTTTGATGGCAGTTCCAGAGTTGAGCTCTGGGATTTCACCACCAACTTTTTTAACCACCTACGAACTCTTTAAGCCCAGTAATTCCGAACTACGCTAGGTCCCTTCGTATTACCGCGGCTGCTGGCACGAAGTTAGCCGGACCTTCTTATTCGGGTACAGTCATTTTCTTCCCCGACGAAAGAGCTTTACAACCCAAAGGCCTTCTTCACTCACGCGGCATCGCTGCATCAGAGTTTCCTCCATTGTGCAAGATTCCCTACTGCTGCCTCCCGTAGGAGTTTGGACCGTGTCTCAGTTCCAATGTGGCTGATCATCCTCTCAAATCAGCTATAGATCATAGTCTTGGTAGGCCATTACCCCACCAACAAACTAATCTAGTGCAGGCTCATCCAATGGTGCATAAAGCTTTCTCTGTAAAGACTTATCCGGTATTAGCACAAGTTTCCTCGTGTTATTCCAGGCCAAAGGGTAGATACCTACATGTTACTCACCCGTCTGCCACTAAGTATTGCTACTTCGTTCGACTTGCATGTATAAGGCGTGCCGCCAGCGTACGTTCTGAGCCATGATCAAACTCTCAAGTTAAAAAACGGCGCACACTAGCTTCATATATAGATTGTAAGAATACAATCCATACGATTTTGAAGTGTGTACGACAAATTTTGGTAACCTTAACCGTCCACACTTCTCTTCTTAAATTTTTACTTTTTAAATAGCTAATTGGGTCTAAAAAGCCCAATAATCCTCAACAATTTATTGTGTTAACAATAATTTTATTGAGAAAGTGTGACGCTTATAGGCTAAAATAAAATTAAATCAAGCAGTTAACATTCGAAAAAAGCATTAATTTTACTGGTAAATATAGGTTTTTTGTGATTTTTTTGACCTATTAAATTAATATTTCAGAATTATGACTAAAGTTA
>CAJQRZ010000069.1 GCA_905612435.1 uncultured Candidatus Pelagibacter sp. | reverse complement strand
AAAAAAAATATACCTGACTTAAAACCTGTAAAAAAAAGTATTGAAACTATTTCGAAAATATTAAAAAAAGGTGATTTGGTTGTTTTAGAATCAACAGTTTATCCAGGTGTAACGTCTAATTGTGAAAATTACTTAGAAAAAAAGACAAAACTAATAAATAATAAAGACTTTTATTTATGTTACAGCCCTGAAAGAATTAATCCAGGAGACAAAAAAAATAATTTAAATAAAATCAATAAAATATTTGCAATAAATACAAAAAATAAAAAAATTATTAATATAGTTAAAAAAATTTATAAAAATTTATGTCTAAAACTTATTATTACTAAACATATTAAAGAAGCTGAAACAGCTAAGATTATAGAAAATACTCAGAGGGATATTAATATTGCAATTTTTAATGAAATTTTAATGATTTGTGGAAAGCTTAAAATAAGTTTTTCAGAAGTGGTGAGACTAGCAAATACTAAATGGAATTTTATTAACTTTAAACCAGGCCTTGTCGGTGGTCACTGCCTCCCTGTAGATCCTTTTTATTTATCGTACATAGCTAAAAAAAAAAAAATTAAAACGCTCACATCATTAGCCGGTCGTAAGACAAATGATGGTATGGAAAAATATGTTATTGATACTTTTAATAATTTTATTGATAAAAAAAATATAAAAAAAAGTAATTTTAAAATCTTGGTGGTTGGTTTATCTTACAAATATGGTGTTGCAGATACAAGAAACTCAATTAATCTAAAAATTTATGAAAAAATTAAAAAAGTTCATAGAAAAACTTTTCGTTTTGACCCATTTATTGTTGATAAAAAATTTAAATCTAATATCAAAATAAAAAATATTTACTCTTTTGATATTATAATTTTTTTATCCAAAGGAAAAATATATGAAAATTTATTTAAAAAAGTTAATTCAAAAAAACCAGAAGTAATTTTAGATCCGTTTTATTATTATAAAAAATAACTTATTTATCAATTAATATTAATAATCTTTCATAATATTAAAAGTTTTTGTTATTCCTTCTTCAAGACTATATTTTGGACTCCAGCCAGTAATTTTTTTTATTTTTGAAATATCGGTTATAAATTCTAATGGCCCTGAAACATTTTTATTTTCAGATATAATTTTTTTACCTGATAATTTTTCAATTATTTTTGTTATATTTTTTATTGAATTCATTTGTCCCGTACCTAAGTTTAAAACTCCAGTATATTCAGTATTTAATAATTCTAAAACTGCATCCGCTGCATCTTCTGTAAAGATAAAATCTCTTTTTGGTATATCACTCCATATGGTTACTTTTTTTTTTAAAAAAATATCCTGCATTATAGTTGGAACTAAATCTGGTCTTTTTAATTTTGTATACCCATATATATTACTTAATCTAATAATAATTGATGGAACAAAGTTCTTATATAGCTTTATAATCTCTTCTGACAAATATTTACTAAAAACATAATCATTTATGTATGGATCTATTGCTTGCATCTCATCAACTGGCAAAGTCATTTTATTTTTGTCATAAAGCAAGATCGTAGTAAAACAAATAAATTTTTTAATTTTTCTTTCTTTTAAATAAGATAAAATTTTTACCATTGGATAGACGTTAAAATCGACTCCCATTGTTGATTTTAAATTTATTTCATGATGATTTGAACTTCCAATCAAAAAAATTACTTTATCAAAATCTAATTTATCTAAAATAGACAAATCATTTAGATCTTTTAGATCTATATGTTTGTTTTTTAACTCTTGTGGTGGTTTTGTTCTTCCAACTGAAATAATACTTTCATCTTTTTTTAATATGACTGGACCAAAAAAACCACTACCTCCGAATAATATAGTTTTAGGCAAAATCTAAATCCCTTCTTTTTTTTTTAAGTATATTTCTCTAATTCCATCTTTCAACAAAATAGGTTTAAATCTAGGTATCAATCTTTTTAATTTTTTAATATCAATATCTTTTCTAAGCTGTCCATTGGGCATTGATCTATCGAAAATTAATTTTGTATTTTCAAACTCACATGCCTGTAGTGCAATATTAGCTATTTTCTTTACGGAATAATTCTCACTTGTTGCAATATTAAAGGACTCAGTCATATTTTTTTTAATAATTATACTAATTACTTTAGCTAAATCTCGTGCATGCATAAATTGTCTCATTGGAGAACCATCACCAAATAATTTTATTGATTTTTTTTTGTTTTTTTTTGCTTTTAGTATTTTGTCTATTAATGCACCAACAAAATGGCCTTGAATTTCACCAAATTTATCAAATTCTCCATATAGGTTGCACGGAATTATATAATTGTATTTAGTCTTAAATTTTTGGTTATATGAATCAATTTGAAGTGCCATGCTTCTTTTCGCATAAGAATATGGAAATAAACTTTTATGTGGCTCTCCAGAAAATAATAAATTTTCTTTAATAGGATATTTTTTAATTTTATCCGGATAAATACATGAACTCAAAACTCCAAGAAATCTTTTAACATTGTTTTTATAGCTATGTTTAATCAATAGCGTGTTCATAAGTATATTTTCCTCAAAATACTTAACAGGTTCTTGAATATTGTGATGAACCCCGCCTACTCTCGCTGCTAAATGTATAACTCTATCAAATTTAGAATTCTTAAATAACTTTATAACATCTTTTTCAGAAGTTAGATCGTAATCTTTAGAGGAAATATATATAGCTTTAGGTAAGTTTTTTTTTAGATATGTTCCTAAAAGTCCACTTCCACCCGTTACTAAAATTTTACCCATCTTTTATGAAGTTAATTTTTAGCTAAAATTAATTTTTTTTACTAAAATTAAATTTTTTTAAGAGCTTATATTTATGAATACCTTCAAATATTCCTGAAAATATAAATGTAGAAATTAAATTATATACAAAAAATGGTATTGCTAATGTGTAGCACAAAATTAAACCATTTAATTCATAACCGTAAGAGCCATTTGTCCATACTCCAAAATTTGTAATAATAAAAAATATAACTGCTCCAGCTAAAGAGCCAGATACTCTAGTTAGTACTCCTGAATTAAAATATCTTGGCAATAATCCTATGAGTATTAAACTACCCCAAGTAAAAGTTGCCAATCCATGAAAACCAATAAATAAATCTGTTATAATAAAACTTAAAAGTAGAACTGGTAAATATCTTAAGCCAAAAAATATGGGTACATAAAAAGCTAAAGATAGAAGACTTGTAAAATTGGGAGGGTGAGGAATAAATCGACTCACTGCTAGAGCCAAAAAAATTCCTATGCTAATTTTTAAATAATTCATAATTAATAATTGATATATTTGATTAAAACTAAATTTACAACACTTATATATTAATATTTTTTAATTTAATTAAAGTATTATTTTGACTAGATAAGTCAATAACTTCACAGTTTTCAATCTCTTTTAATCTATCATAACCCGATAAGTAATTTAGTTCTCCATTAATTGATCTGCTTTCTGTAAAATTTGATCTAGTAAATTTTTCTAAATCATTTATTTTAGGCAATAGAATTTTTATTTTATTTATTTCGCTCTCAGTTACAAAAAAAGCATTATTACATGCAATGTTTGTCCCAACAAAAACATACTTTTTTTCACTCATTAATTTTATAAGCGCTTTTAACGAAGTTCCATAACATAGATAAGAATAATGGTATTTTTTTCTATCAAAGTTTTTTATATTAGGCACAGTAACTTCTAAATTGGGGCCAAATACTGCGTTATACTCTACAATTACTATCTTACTAATATTTTGAGGTATTTGCTTCATTACCCAATAATCAATGCCATCAATATCTAAGCTAAATAAATCTAAATTTTTATCAAAATTGTTTGAAGACAAAATTTCTAATATATTTTCAGTTGTAATAGTGTTTTCAACTATAGTTAAATCACCCTTCCAAAGTTTTACATACTTAGATACTTTTTTCTTTAAGTTTTTATTATTATCTACAATCATTCCTTTGCAAGAATTTTTTTCGAATAAATATCTGGTATTTGATTCTTTGTAATTACCAACACCTATTTCTAAAAATTTTGGTACATCTATATTTAATGAATAGAATAAGTAATCTATAATTCCATCTTCTCCATTTTGAGAAAAAACTTTATAATCAACCTCTGCAAAATTTTTTATATCTGGATATGATCTTTTCATTACTAAAAAATGAGCAGATCCCACTGAAAAAATAGTCCTATCATTTTCTCTTGAAACAAGAGAACTAAAAATATTTTTAAAAAAATTTATCATAATATTTGACATAAATTATATATTTTAAAGTATAATTAAAACACTTATAATTATTTTCCTAAAATTAACCATTTTCCAACACATCGTTTGTCCTCCCATCCTGAGTCTAGTACTTGGACTTTATTAAAGACTTTTTTGCATCTTTCTTTCCACCATTCTTCTGTGTTATTATGATAACTCTGATAAGATTCAATCCATCCCTCATCTGTATTTGACCTGGACATTGGTATTTGGTGAAATCCATAATATTTGGTAACTTTTTTGCTTGAAATTAAAAATTTTTGTATTTGGTCCTCTGTAAAATGCTCTAAAGATCCAATAGAATAACAGTAATCAAAAAAGTTTTCTTCATAAGGTAAGTTTGTTGCATCGCAAACTTTTAATTTATCTTTTGTGATTCCTTTTTGAATCGCTTTTTCAATTAAAAAATTAGAAATATCACATCCATAAATATCTTTAATATTATTTTTTGATAAAATC
>CAJQRZ010000068.1 GCA_905612435.1 uncultured Candidatus Pelagibacter sp. | reverse complement strand
TTAATAACCTTAATGCTGATATAGATATTAAAATTGACAAAACTTTTATAGATAAAATTTCACATACAAATGATCTTAGAGGAAATATAAAGGTAATAAGTAATGAAATAAATGAATTGAATTTAATTTCTAACTTTCCTGATAACAAAAGAATAACTTTAACAATTAACACAAATGAAAATAATGAAAAAACTACTACACTTTTTTCAAGCTATCCTAAGCCGCTAGTCAATCGATATAAATTTATTAAGGGCTTTGAAGAAGGTGTTTTAGATTTTCAATCAATTAAAAAAGGTAATATTTCAAAATCGATATTAAATATTGATAATTTTAAAGTTAAAGAAGTTCCTGCATTGGCAAAGTTACTTTCTTTAGCATCCCTACAGGGTATTGCAGATCTTTTGACTGGCGAAGGAATTAGATTTACAGACTTTGAAATGAAATTTTCTAATGAAGGTAAGTTAATGAAGATTGATGAAATTTATGCGATTGGTCCTGCCATTTCAATAATGATGAGCGGTTATATAGAAAGTGAAAAATTGATAAGTCTAAGAGGAACATTAGTGCCTGCAAGAACAATAAATAGAACTATTGCTTCAATACCGCTAATTGGTAACATTCTAGTGGGAAAAAAAACAGGAGAGGGAGTTTTTGGTGTTAGTTTTAAGATAAAAGGACCTCCTAAAGATTTAAAAACTACAGTAAATCCAGTTAAAACTTTAACTCCAAGATTTATAACCAGAACTTTAGAAAAAATTAAAAAAAACTAAGATAACTTTACTTTAATATGGCGTTTTTTACCAAGTGAGACTTTAATAAAATTATCTATAAATAAATTTTTAGTAATTACTAATTTTTCATCATTAACCAGCTGATTATTGATTTTAACACCATTACCTTTAATTAATCTTTTAATTTCACTTTTTGAAGTTTCTAATTTAGATAAAATAATTAGATCAATAATAATTAGTTTTTTATCCAATTGTTTTTTATTTATTGAAATAGAGGGTAGACTTGAACCTAAAGCATTTTCAGAAAAAGTTTTTTTTGCAGTCTCTTCACTTGCTTTGGCTTCATGTTTTCCATGCAACATAGTTGTAGTTTCATTGGCAAGAATGATTTTTTGTTGATTGATGTCTTGGCTTTTAATTTTTTCAATTTCTTCAAGACTTAAGTCTGTAAAAATTTTAAGAAATTTTAAAACATCTCCATCGTCTATGTTTCTCCAAAATTGCCAGTAATCATAAGATGATAAATTTTTTTTATCTAACCAGATTGCTCCCGACTCTGTTTTCCCCATTTTGGCACCAGATGCTAAAGTTATCAGAGGAGTTGTTAAACCATAAGCTTGTTTATTTGAGTGTCTTTTTATTAGATCAACACCATTTACAATATTTCCCCATTGATCAGAGCCACCCATTTGTAGAGAACAGTTTTTTTTCTTATTTAATTCTAAAAAATCATAAGCTTGTAAAATCATATAATTAAATTCCATATAACTTAAAGATTGTTCTCTTTCCAATCTAGTTTTCACACTATCAAAACTTAACATTTTATTAATTGTAAAATGTTTTCCAATATCTCTCAAAAAAGAAATATAGTTTAAGTCTTTAAGCCAAGAATAGTTATTTACAAATATTGGTTTGGTTTTTGGGTTCTCAATATTTAAAAAATTTTTTAATATTTTTTCTATATTTCTAATATTTTTTTCTATTTCTTCTTCACTTAATATAGTTCTTGTTTTATCTTTACCTGAAGGGTCACCAATTCTAGTAGTGCCACCCCCTAATAATACTATGGGTCTATGTCCATGTTTTTGTAGTAGTCTCAAACACATTATTTGAAGTAAGCTACCAACATGAAGACTTTCAGCGGTACAATCAAAACCTATATAGCCATTGACTTTTTCTTTATCTAATAGTTTAGATAAGTCATCTTCACCAGTACATTGATAGAAAAATCCTCTATCTTTAAATTCTTTTAAAAATTTATTCATAAGTATAGGGTTCTACAATATACAAATTTTTATAAAAAAGAATAATAATGGAAAAAATTTATACTGCTTTGGGGTTAATGAGTGGAACATCAATGGATGGAGTGGATGCCTCAATAATCAGATCTGACGGACTTGGTCAATTTTACAATTTTTTAGATGAATATTGTGAATTTGATAGCAATCTTCATAAAAGATTAGTTGATTTGAGAAATCTAGTTTTAACAAAAGCTGATTTGATAGAGTTTTATGAAGAATTGAAAATTCTAGAGCAAGAAATAACAATTTTTCACAGTGAAATAGTAAATAAAATTTCTGTAAAATATAAGATGATTACGGGGAAAGATATTGATTTAGTAGGATTTCATGGACAAACAATTTTTCATGACCCTAAAAATAAAATCACAAAACAATTAGGAGACGGCAAGCTATTGTCACAACTGACTAAAAAAACAGTTATTTATGATTTTAGACAAAATGATTTAAAAAATGGAGGTCAGGGTGCTCCCCTAACACCAGTTTTTCATAATTTATTAGCAAACTTTATTTACAATGAATTCAAGAGTGAATTTTCGAATATCTTAAATATAGGTGGGATATCAAATATAACTAAAACTGTAAAAGACAGTGATTATTTAAAGAAAAACATTGAAGCATTTGATATTGGTCCAGGAAATTGTTTAATAGATGATTGGATAAGAAAAAACTCAAACAAAAGATTTGATGAAGGTGGTTTAATTGGAAAATCTGGAAAAGTTAACCAGTTAATTTTAAATCAGGCAATAGATAATTTTGAAATTATTTCTTATGATCAATCCTTAGATATAAAAGATTTTGATATTTCTTTTGCAAAAGGGCTTTCTTTAGAGGATGGGTGTGCAACTATAACAAATTTTACAGCTTACTTAATTGTTGAAGGAATAAAATTTTCTAATAAAAAAAATAAAGATATTTCTAGCAGATATTTAACCTGTGGAGGAGGAAGAAAAAATCATTTTTTAATTGAAACTATAAATAGATATTTAAGTAATTTAGAAAATATAACTTTAAATCCTATAGATTTATATAATCATGATGGAGATTATATTGAATCCCAAGCTTTTGCGTATCTTGCAATTAGATCATATTTAGGTTTACCAATTACATTTCCTACGACTTCAGGATGTAAAGAACCAAGCACTGGTGGAGTAATAATAGAAAATTTTTAAAAAAGTGATGTTTCTTTTTTGATATATTTATCTAAATTTTTTGTTAGATCATTTTCAGAATTTGTAAAAAAATGATTTGCATCATTTATTGATTGAAACTCAACATTAATACCTTTTTGAGATTTTAATCTATTATCTAATTCATTGATATATTCTAAAGGCACTAGTTCATCTTTTTTTCCATAAATCATTAATCCAGAAGCAGGACATGGTGACAAAAAAGTAAAATCGTAAACATTAGGTTGTGGAGAAATAGCTATAAATCTATTAATTTCAGGTCTTCTCATTAAAAGTTGCATTGCTATAAGAGAGCCAAAAGAAAAGCCAGAAACCCAACATTGAGAATTATCAAAATTTTCTCTTTCAAGCCAATCTAATGAGGCAGCTGCATCTGCAAGTTCACCTTGACCATTATCAAATTCTCCATCACTTTTTCCAACGCCTCTAAAATTTACCCTACAAACAGAAAAATTATTTTCCATAAAAGTATGAAAAGTATCTACCACAACTTTATTATTCATAGTGCCTCCATATTGAGGATGTGGTTGTAAAACTAAAGCAATAGGGGATGTGTTTTTTGTACTCTTATAATACTTTGCTTCCAACCTACCAGCTGGACCAGGTATAAAAATTTCAACTATTTTGTTATCCATATATGTTATTGATTATTATTCTCAAAAAAAAATTACATTTATCATAACTAAGCGACAATATGTTAACTTTTTTATTTAATGTATACTTGACTAATTTAGTCAAGATTGTATAAAAAGCCATATTAATAAGGGTAACTATGAAATTAACATCAAAAGGCAGATATGCAGTAATGGCATTAGCTGATTTGGCTAAGTTTAATAGTATGAATCCAGTGTCTTTAAGAGACATATCTTTGAGACAAGGAATATCTTTGGATTTTCTTGAACAAATTTTTTATAAACTAAAAAAGAATAATATTGTTAAAAGTATAAGAGGGACGCGCGGTGGATATATTCTAACTAAAAACCCGGAACAGATTAAATTAGCAAACATACTTAATGCTGTAGACGAAGAAGTTAAAACAGTTCAGTGTAAAAAAGAATCTAAAAAAGGGTGTAACGGCAAAACATCAAAATGTATTACCCATAATTTGTGGGATGAATTAGAAATCCATATAAACAATTTTTTTGAACAAAAAAATTTAAAAGACCTTATAAGCAACTCAATAGAAAGTAGAAATTAAAATGGATGCTAGAGAAAAAGAAATAGAAAAATTAAAAGATTACAAATATGGTTTTTCAACTGATATTGAAAATACAAGAGCACCTAAAGGATTAAACGAAGAAGTTATTAAATTTATTTCAAATATAAAAAAAGAACCTAGGTGGATGCTTGATTGGAGATTAAAAGCTTTTGAAAGATTAAAACAATTAAAAGAACCAAATTGGCAAAAACCAAAATATCCTAAAATAGATTATCAGGATCTTTATTATTACTCTGCACCAAAAAGTATGGATGATAAACCTAAAAGTTTAGATGAGTTGGATCCAAAGTTACTTGAGACTTATAAAAAACTGGGAATACCATTACAAGAACAGGCAAGATTAAATGGTATAGCCGTAGATGCTGTATTTGATTCAGTGTCAGTAGCCACAACTTTTAAAGGTGAGTTAAATAAAAAAGGAATAATTTTTTGTTCGATGTCTGAAGCAATTCAAAAGCACCCCGAACTTGTAAAAAAATATCTAGGATCAGTAATTCCATTGTCAGATCATTACTTTGCAACATTAAATTCTGCAGTATTTACAGATGGTTCATTTGTTTACATTCCAGAAGGTGTTAGATGTCCAATGGAACTCTCAACATATTTTAGAATTAATGCTACAGAGACAGGTCAATTTGAAAGAACATTAATTATTGCCGACAAGGGAAGTTACGTTAGTTACCTAGAGGGATGTACAGCACCAATGAGAGATGAAAATCAATTGCATGCTGCTAACGTAGAATTAATTGCACTAGATGATGCTGAAATTAAATATTCAACCGTACAAAATTGGTACCCAGGTGATAAAAATGGAAAAGGAGGTATTTATAATTTTGTTACTAAGAGAGGTTTGTGTAAAGGAAAAAATTCAAAAATTTCATGGACACAAGTTGAAACTGGTTCAGCAATTACCTGGAAATATCCAAGCTGTATTTTAAAAGGAGATAATTCTGTTGGAGAATTTTATTCAATAGCAATAACTAACAATCATCAGAAAGCAGATACTGGTACAAAGATGATTCATCTTGGAAAAAATACAAAAAGCAAAATAATTTCAAAAGGTATATCGGCTGGTTTTGCTGATAATACTTATAGAGGGTTAGTGGATATTTCAAAAAATGCAGATAATGCTAGAAACTTTACTCAATGTGACTCATTATTAATGGGAAATAAATGTGGCGCTCATACAGTGCCTTATATAAAAAATAAAAACTCTAGTTCAAATATAGAGCATGAGGCAACCACTTCAAAAATTAGTGATGAACAATTATTTTATTGCAATCAAAGAGGTTTAAATCAAGAAGAGGCAGTTAGCTTAATTGTTAATGGTTTCTGCAAAGAAGTGTTACAGCAGCTTCCCATGGAGTTTGCAGTAGAGGCACAAAAATTAGTAGGTATTAGCTTAGAAGGGAGTGTTGGGTAAATGTTAGAAATTAAAGATCTTAAAGCAAAAATTGATAATAAAGAAATATTAAAAGGACTAAATTTAGAAATTAAGCCAGGTGAAGTTCATGCAATTATGGGTCCGAATGGATCAGGTAAAAGCACACTGTCAAACGTTCTTTCTGGAAAAAAAGGTTATACAGTGAGTGGAGATGTTAGATATTTAAATGAGAACTTATTAAATTTAGAGATTGAAGAAAGAGCACATAAGGGAATATTTTTAGCATTCCAATATCCTTTAGAAATTCCAGGAGTTAATACGAATATCTTTTTAAAAACATCACTAAATGCAATTAAAAAAGCACGAGGTGAAAAAGAATTAGATGCAATTGAATTTTTAAAATTAGTTAAAAAAAAAGCGTCTGAGTTAAAATTTGATGAAAAAATTTTAAGCAGACAGCTAAATGTTGGTTTTTCTGGTGGTGAAAAGAAAAAGAATGAAATTTTACAAATGTCTATTTTAAATCCAAAATTATCTATTTTAGATGAAACAGATTCAGGTCTTGATATTGATGCATTAAAAATAGTTTCTGAAGGTGTTAATGCATTAAGAAGTAAAGAAAGTTCTTTTTTAATTATTACTCATTATCAAAGACTATTAGAATATATAAAACCTGATTTTGTACATGTTTTAATTAATGGACAAATAGTTAAATCAGGTGGATCAGAACTTGCATTAGAACTTGAAAGCAAAGGTTACGAAAGCTTAAGTTAAATGATGGAACAGTTAAAAATAGATTTTGATAAAATAATTGAAAGTTTAAAACTTTCTAATGAAAATATAGATTCTAGAAAAAAAAATTTTAATCAATTTGTGAAAAATGGCTTTCCAAATAAAAGAATAGAAGATTGGAAGTTTTCAGATTTAAATCAAATAATTTCTTCTAATATTAATAATTTATGCTTCCATAGTAACTTAAAATTAAGCAAAATTGATGAAACCATCTTCATTGATAAATTCGAACATAATAAGATAGTTTTTGTTAATGGAGTAATTTCAGATATTGATTTTAGTCATGAA
>CAJQRZ010000067.1 GCA_905612435.1 uncultured Candidatus Pelagibacter sp. | reverse complement strand
ATAAAAAGAAATAAGACAATATTTATAAAAAATTTTTTCATATTAAGCTTAAGAATAATAGACTTTCTTTTATTGTGAAAGGGTATAATTAATAAAACTATGTTTTTATCTATAAAAAAAGTTCCCAAAGTTTTGTGGAGTTCAGACAAGCCTCAAAATTTAAAACCAAAAATTTCAACTTTATTTTTTTTGTGCTTTGGGCTAATTTTATTTGGGTTAGGTGAAGGATTGTTAATAGTTTCAGCAGCAGGAGCCTCACCGTGGAGTGTTCTTGCACAAGGTATTTACTTGAATGTTGGTTTTTCCATTGGATTAATAACTATACTTATAAGTTTAGTAGTTTTACTATTTTGGTTTCCATTAAATCAAAAACTTGGAATTGGAACAATTCTTAATGCTTTAATTATTGGCCTGATGATAGATATTTGTATTAAGTTTGTACCAACACCAGAAAATTATATTTCTCAATTATTTTTAGCTCTTATGGCAGTACTTACAGTTGGATTGGGTGGTGGAATATATTTGGTTGCAAATTTAGGACCAGGACCAAGAGATGGCCTAATGATAGGCTTACAGAAAAAAACAAATTTACCAATTGCAGCTGTTAGAGCATTTCTTGAAATTACAGTAATGTCTATTGGTTGGTATTTAGGTGGGACAGTAGGGGTAGGAACTTTATTGTTTGCTTTTGGAATTGGTCCAGCCGTTGCTTTAGGATTATATATTATTGGAAAAAATTTTAATTAAAGAGGCGTTCCAGACTTCTCATTTTTTTTTCTATCATTGGGATTAAGAATGGCTTTTCTTAATCTAAGGGATTTAGGAGTAATTTCTAGAGCCTCATCAGTGTTTAGCATACTTAGTTGTTCAGCAATTGACATTTGTCTAACTGGAGTAAGTACAACATTTTCATCAGTACCTTGGGTTCTCATATTTGTTAATTGTTTACCTTTCATAACGTTAATAATCATATCACCAGCTTTTGGAGCCAATCCAACAATCATTCCCTCATAAACGGGGTCATTATGAGTTACAAACATTTCACCTCTTGCCTGTAAGTTAAATATTGCAAAAGCAACAGCCTTTCCATTAGCCATTGAAATTAAAGCGCCATTTTTTCTTCCATCCATCTCACCTTCAAATTTTCCAAATCCATGAAATATTCTGTTGATTACCCCAGTACCTTTTGTTAAAGTTAAAAATCTACTCGTGTAACCCATTAAACCTCTTGTTGGTGCATGAAAAATTAATCTTTTTTTATCTTTTCCAGTATCTTTGAGGTCAAATAATTTACCTTTTCTTCTATTCATTGAATCAATTATTTTTGATGAAAATTCCTCATCTAAATCTACTGTAATTTCTTCAATAGGCTCTAGCTTGTTTCCATTTTTATCTTTTTGATACAAAACTTTTGGAGGACTTACTGTCATCTCAAAACCTTCACGTCTCATTTGTGTAAGTAATATTTCAAGCATTAATTCACCTCGCCCACTAATAACAAAAGCATCTACGTTATTATTTTGAGAAAAACTAATTCCAACATTATTTTGAGCTTCTGCAATCAATCTATCTCTAATTTGAGTGCTTGTTAATTTTTTACCCTCAGTTCCAGCGAGTGGAGAACTATTAACACTAATTGTAATAGACATAGTGGGTGGATCTATTGGTGTTGCATGTATTGGTTCAGTTACCTCTAGATCACAAATAGTATCAGCCACATTGGCCTTCTCTAGTCCAGCAATTATAACAATATCTCCTGCTTCACCAACTTCAATTGGTACTTTTTTTGTTCCCTCGTATCTAAAAATTTTAGTTAATCTACCTTCATCTACTTTCTTTCCGTTAAGGTTTATCGCTTTAATTGGCTGATTAGCTTTTGCAGTTCCTTGAGATATTTTTCCAACTAAACTTCTACCTAAAAAACTATCTGCGTATAATAGAGTAGATAACATTGCAAAAGGTTTAGTTTTATCAAGCTCAGCAGGCTTAACATGTTCAATAATTAAATCTAATAATGGGTGAAGATTTTCTCTTGGTCCATCAACTTCTTTACTAGCCCATCCAGATCTTCCACTAGCATACAAAACTGGAAAATCTAATTGTTCTTCATTAGCATCTAGGCTTACAAATAAATCAAATGTTTCGTCTAAAACTTCATTAGCTCTTTGATCTGCTTTATCTAATTTATTTATAACAACAATTGGTTTTAATCCTTGCTTAAGAGCTTTGGCTAATACAAATTTTGTTTGAGGCATAACACCTTCTGCAGAATCAATAAGCAATAATGCTCCATCTGCCATACATAAAACACGCTCTACTTCTGCAGCAAAGTCTCTGTGTCCTGGTGTATCTATAATATTAATTCTTGTATCTTGCCAATTAATTGAAGCAGGTTTAGCTAAAATAGTGATACCTCTTTCTTTTTCTAATTCACCAGAATCCATTAATCTTTCATCAACAACTTCATTTTCTCTAAATGAACCACTTTGTTTCATTAGATTATCAATCATGGTTGTCTTACCATGGTCAACGTGAGCGATAATTGTGATGTTTCTAATATTATTAGACATAATTTGAGGCTCTTATACATTAAATGTCTTATTTGAAAACTTAAAAAAGCTATTCTTCAAAAAAAATCAGTTCTTGTGATTAGTTCAAAAATCTATAGATATCGCTGTATAAATTAGACGTATTAAAGGATTAAGAGCATATCTCCTTAAATTTTAAAAAATCTAAATATCTAAATGGAAAATTTTAAACTACTAAAAATAGAAGATTCGTTAAAGAATTCATTAGAAAAAATGAAATTTACAAAACCAACACCAATTCAAGCTATGGCAATACCGTTTGCTTTAGAGGGAAAAGATGTTTTGGGAACAGCACAAACTGGAACTGGAAAGACCCTAGCATTTAGTATTCCTCTAGTTAATAAATTAATATTAGATAAAAATGCATTTGCATTAGTTATGTGTCCAACAAGAGAGCTTGCAACTCAAGTAATGACAGCAATTAAAAGTATTATTAGTGATAAAATTAATATTAAAACTGCCTTGCTTATTGGTGGAGAAGCAATGCAAAAACAACTTAGACAACTAGGTAATAGATCTAGAATAATTGTTGGAACACCTGGAAGAATTAATGACCATTTAAAAAGAAAAAGTTTAAATTTATCAGCCACAAAATATTTGGTATTAGATGAAACTGACAGAATGTTGGATATGGGCTTTACTCCACAAATAGAGATGATTTTAAAGTTTGTTCCAAAAGATCATCAAACATTATTATTTTCTGCAACATTACCACTAAATATTCTTAGAATTTCTGAAAGATATTTAAATAAGCCCAAAAGAATTTCCGCCGGTTCAACCTCTGTTCCTATAGCTAAAATTAAACAAGAAACACTTCAAGTTTACAAAGAAAATAAATATGATGAATTAATAGATCAATTTTTAGCAAGAAAAGGATCAATTTTAGTTTTTGTAAAAACTAAGAGAGGTGCCGATAAAATGGTTAAGCGTCTTAAGGAAGAAGGTCATTCAGCTGATGCAATTCATGGCGATCTTCGACAAAGTAAAAGAGATCGTGTAATTAGCTCATTTAGAAAAGGACTTAAAAGAATATTAATTGCAACTGATGTTGCGGCTAGAGGACTGGATATTCCTTTGATTCAACACGTAATAAATTATGACTTACCACAAGTACCAGAAGATTATGTTCACAGAATTGGTAGAACTGCTAGAGCAGGGTCAGAAGGTTCTGCTTTAACTTTTCTTACACCAGACGATAGATCAATGTGGAATTCAATCAGCAAATTAATTGATCCAAATTTTAAACCTGCACCGGGTGGATCGAGAGGGAATTCTAAAGGAAACAAAAGAGGAAAAGCTCCTTATAATAAAAAAAGAAAATTCAGAGATGAAAAAAGAACTAGCTTTGGCGATAAATCAAAATCATCA
>CAJQRZ010000066.1 GCA_905612435.1 uncultured Candidatus Pelagibacter sp. | reverse complement strand
AAAGGTTTAAAAGCTTGAATAATTTAACTTCACAACAAAAAGGTTCATTATTAGCTTTTATAGCTGTGATGTTTATTACACCTGACTCTCTTTTTATTAGATTATCAAATATTGAAACATGGGGCATGCTTTTTTATAGAGGTGCTATCCCTTTTGTAGTTACACTAATTGGCCTCTTATTTTTTTATAAAAAAAATTTTTTTAAAGCTATATTCGCTATAGGTTATCCTGGCATATTTTATGTTTTAAGTTTTTCTATTTGTAATATTACTTTTATAATTTCTATTCAAAATACTAATGTTGCTAACACTTTAGTTATGATTGCTATGGCACCAATGCTTTCTGCTATTTTAGGTGCTATATTTCTTAAAGAACTCCCTGACCAAAAAACTTGGTTAGCAATTATTGTAACTTTTGCAGCAGTTGCATATATCTTTCATGATTCAATTGAACTTGGTAATTTCTATGGAGATATTTTTGGATTAATCACTGCCTTTGGTCTCGCTTGTAATGCTGTTATCGCTAGATTTGCAAAAGATAGAGATCTTGTTCCTTCTGCTGTTATAGGAAAGCTTTGTGTTGCTATTTTTGCATTATTCTTTGTTGAAAGTTTTTCTCTTGTAGAAAAAGACTTGATATTTATACCCTTAATGTGTGTTATGTGCGTTGCTATCCCCTTTGTTTTAGTAACAATTGCTCCAAGATTTATACCTGCAGAAGAAGTAAATCTCTTTTTCCTACTTGAAACAATTATTGGTCCAATTTGGGTATGGTTAATAATTAAAGAACAACCTAGCATAGAAGCTCTACAAGGAGGTTTGGTTATAATTATAACTATTGCCATACACTCATTTTTGAAACTGAGAAAATCTTAAGTTTGTCACAATTAAGTCTTTATTTGAGAATAAATGACGAATAATTAAGGAGTTTTTATGGATAAAATTTTAAGAAATTCTTGGGCACTATTTTTAGGAATGAGTTTCATAATGTTGGCTCATGGATATCAAGGATCATTGCTTGGTGTAAGAGCTGTGCAGGAAGAGTTTGGCCTGCTTGCAACTGGTTTCATGTTGTCTGGTTATTATGTTGGGTATTTTATTGGTGCAAAAACAATTCCGAGCTTCATATTAAGAGTAGGTCACATAAGAGTATTTGCAGCGTTTGCCTCAATGGCCTCTATAGTAATTTTATTCCACTCAATTTTTATTCATCCATTTACTTGGTTTATTCTTAGAGTTGTTACTGGAATTAGCATGGTTTCTATTTATACAATTGCTGAAAGTTGGCTGAACGATAGAGCAACCAATAAAAATAGAGGAAGTGTTTTATCGATTTATATGATTGTACTTTATGGATCTATGGCAATTGGGATGTTTTTTCTAAACTTTAGTAAACCAGAAAATTTTCAACCTTTTATTTTAGTTTCTTTATTTATGTCACTTGCTTTAATACCAATTTTATTAACTAAAAGAAAAGCACCAACATTTAAAAAAATTACTGGTATGACTCTAAAAGAACTATATAAAACATCTCCTTTAGGAATGGTAGGTTCTCTTTTTTATGGTACCGTACAATCAGCTTTATTTTCACTTCTTGCTGTTTATGCAACATCAATGAATTTCACTATATTTGAAATTTCGGTTGTAACTTTCTTATTAGCAATATCGGGCGCTGTAGCACAATTTCCTATTGGAAAATTATCGGATAAATTTGATAGAAGATTAGTTATTGTTTATACTACTTTTGGTGCAGCTTTTTTTGCACTTTGTGCAATATTTGCTTCAAGACAAATGTATTTACCAGGTGACCTTGGCACTTCTAAATTATGGTTTTATATATTTTTAATTTTATTTTCTTTTTGTAGTTTACCAATGTTTGCTATTATTTTTGCTCACACAAATGACTTTATTCCAAAAGAAAAGTTTGTTGCGGCTGGAGCTAGTCTACAATTTGCATTCGGATTAGGAGCTATAAGTGGACCCTTCTTGTGTTCAGTCTTTATGAATGTAATAGGTTCTAATGGTTATTTTATTTTTTTAATAATTTTTCATTCTTTAATAGGTTTTTTTGCAATTCATCGAATGAAAATAAGGGACACGGAAGATAATCCGGATTCACAATTTGCAGCTATGCCTCAAACTATTACACCCACTGGTATGGAATTGAATCCATCAACAGAACCTATTGAAGAACCTAGTACTGCAGAGATCAAGATAGAAAATAAAAATAGTATTTAATTTATATAAATAGCTTCAATACAAAGTTCAAATTACCATTTTTTAGCGCTGTTAAATAAAACACCAATTAAAATGATTATAAGTTTTTAAAAATTTTATAAAAATTTTTTTAACCTGGTATTGTATATCTTGTAAATTTTTTATTCATTTTATTAAAAAACAAACTCTATCAAATACTTTTCAAACAAACCTATTTATTGAAAATATTTATTGATTTATAGAGACTTTATTGCCAACTTCAATCTTACCACCATCTAACGCTCTTAAGTAAATACCCATGTCAAAATGATCATAACTTTTTTTCAATGATCGAAGTAAATTTAAAACTTTGTCGCCTGTTTTTGGTTTTAAATTAATTGCAACACATCGAGGAATATTTTTTTCAACTTTAAAAGAAACATTATTAATTTTTATAATTTTTCCAATCCA
Organism: uncultured Candidatus Pelagibacter sp.; assembly: GCA_905612435.1. GTDB lineage: Bacteria > Pseudomonadota > Alphaproteobacteria > Pelagibacterales > Pelagibacteraceae > Pelagibacter. Next base: position 79 of record CAJQRZ010000066.1, on the reverse strand, counting down.
ATTACGCTCCTCCCAGGCATCAATTCCATTAACATAAAAATTTCCTCTAAATCTTTCAAACTCAACTTTTTCACCAATT
>CAJQRZ010000065.1 GCA_905612435.1 uncultured Candidatus Pelagibacter sp. | reverse complement strand
ATTTTATTGATAATAAAAACAATAAAACACTTAATGATTTTTTTTTAATGACACAATGTAAAAACTTTATTGTTGGGCCTACAACTTTTCATTGGTGGGGTGCTTGGTTATCAAAAAAAGAAAATAAAATTTGTGTTAGACCTAAAGACTTAAATCCATCAAATAATAGTGATTTTTGGCCAAATTCATGGGTATCAATATGATTTCTTTATAATTTTTTTAAAAATAATTAAATAATATTATTAATTTCAATAGAATTTAATTTTAGAATTTTATTTTATTTAACGCATTATTTTTGAATAGGTTTGCTTCTTTTATATATCTTCTTACCATTTCAGTTGATTTATGTCCCGTCATAGCCATAATATTTCTTTCCTCAGCTCCAGATTCTGCTGTAGATGTTGCAAAACCAGATCGTAAGCTGTGTCCTGCATAATTATTGCCATCTAAACCAGCATAATTTGCATATTTCTTAATTATTAATGCAACGCTCTTGTCTGAAATATTAAAAATTTTACCGTTCTTTAAATTGGATTCTTCAATCCAATTTTTCAATGCTTTTACGGGACAGAAATTTTCATTATCAAAGTAGGGGATGGCCTTAATCATCCCTTCGCCAGATTGATCGGTTTTAGATCTTTTAACAAAAATTTTAACTCCTTCTACAACAAACTCTATATCTGCTTTTTCAATATCGACTAATTCTGATCTTCTAAAACCACCTGAAAAACCGACTAAGACCAAGGCTTTATCTCTTGTTTTTTTTAAATCTTTTTCATCTGATTGATGTATCGCTTCAATTAAAGATTTTAAATCATTGATTAATAGTGGTTTTTTACCTTTTTGATGACTTCCAATCGTTCTTTTAATACCCATCAAATTTTCTATTATTATTGGGTGTTTTGTATCAATATAGTGACCTTTCATCTTATGTAGTATGCTTATAGAAGCTAAACGTCTCTTTAATGTGCTATATTTTAAGCTTTTTGATAAATGAGTCAAATATAATGCCATAATTTGAGGTTTTGTTGGCATTGATTGAAAATTATTTCTTGAACAAAATAAAGCGAAATCATTATAATCGGCCTTATAAGCTCTTAGAGTATTGTTGGATTTTGAATTTCTAAGATTATTTAAAGTTTCTTCCTCAAGAAATTTAATATCTTTTGAAATTTCTCCAGTCCTTGTTTTTATTTGTAGAACACTAAGCGGATTTTTAATTGACATATTGTTAATTTCCTTATAATTTTCCGATAACCATTAATTATCGGAAGCATATATTAGCTTTAAAATAATGTCAATAGCATATAAAAAATTGATTATGGCCAAAACAACTAAGTTTATAGAAAACAAAATATGTAAAACTTGTGGCGTAGAGCTTAACTTCAAAAAATTTTGAATAACTAAGGCTTTAAAAAGAAGCTATTAAAAAATAAATAAATGATTAATATCAGTAATTTAAATAATCAAATTAAACTAAATGATTAGGAATTTAGAGAATAAAGATAAGGAAAATTGGGCTAAATTATACAATGATTATGCCCATTTTTACAAAGTCCCAATGAATACGAAGGTTTTAGACACTCTTTGGGGTTGGATCCAAGATGAAAATCACGATGTTAACGGTATTTGCTATGAATTAGAGGGTAAAATTGTTGGTATTGCTCATTATAGAACAATGCCAAGACCAATTAAGGGTCAATATATTGGTTTTTTAGACGATTTGTTCGTAGAGCCAGATTTTAGAGGTCAAAAAATAGCTCAAAAGCTCATTAGTCACTTAAAATCCTTATCTAAAGTCAATAATTGGAATGGAATTCGTTGGATCACCCACTCTAGCAATGAAAATGCCAAGAAATTATACGATAAAATAGCCAATAACACAGGTTTTCAACTCTATGAACTTAAAAGGAACTAAGTTTCAGCTAAAAGTGTGGAATTACTTGAAGAAAATACCTAAAGGCAAAGTTAAGACCTACTTAGAAGTTTCTAAAGCAATTGGAAAACCTAAGGCATTCAGAGCTGTCGCTAATGCAGTGGGAAAAAACCCCTATCCTCCCAAAATACCCTGTCATCGGGTGATCAGATCAGATGGAAGCCTCGGCGGATACTCAGGAAAAGGTGGAATCAAGGAAAAAAGACGATTATTGAGAACCGAGAAGGTCTACGTAAAATAAGATTTTTTACCTAATAAATGCTCTAAAAGTATTGGTATTAAATACATTTTTGTTATTTAACCATATTTTAGTCGAATTGGTATAATGCATCCTTCAAGTTGTACTGTATATCGGCTTTCGCTTAAAATAAGGTGCTCTATGGACGTTTAAACGACATATTCTAATACTGCATTGCTCTACTTGTTAACAATGCCAATGATTCTTGAGAGACTAAAAAACGCCATTTTAAAAGGGTTTTAGCACTCCACTTAACTTAAAAATTTATTTTAAGTTCATTGAAATAAGCTAGTTTAACAAAAATTGCAAATAAGCATTGTATAGCAACAGTTTTCAACCTTTAGTTAAACTATCTAACTTTACTTGTAAGTACTATTTTGAATTAAACTTCTTTTATAACTGTCCACTTCTTATTTTTTAATAATTCTTGTTAAGTGTGATTATACATTAAGTTATTAATAAAATCCAATGATTTCAATATTTTAATTTATTAAATTAATGTTATTTATTAATTATTAGTAAATATAATGGAACTAAAATTATTGATCCTTAATAGCTACCTCACGTCGTGATATGTAAATGCCACTAAGGACTATTATAAATAATCCTAAAAAAGTCCAATTATCTGGGAAATTTCCAAAGAAATAGTAACCAATAATTACGTTAGGAATGATCTCAGTATAGCCTAAAGGAGCTAATTTAGAGGCATCAGCGTATTTAAGTGACAGTATTAAAAATAAGTGACCAATACAGGCAAAGACACCTATTCCAGCCATCATTGACCACTGGCTTAATGTTGGATTAATCCAAATAAAGGGAACTATAAAAGAAACAATTACACCTCCAACCAAACCAGTTAGTAAGAGTGTTAACAATGGATTATCTGAAGTGCTTAATTTACGAGTAATTATTAAATAAAAGCCATACATAACACCAGTACCTAAAGCAGCAAGACTAGCTAGGTTGATTTCGAGAAAACCAGGTCTAATTACTACTAATGATCCTAAAAAGCCAATTATTACAGCTGCCCACCTTCGGAAACCAACCTTCTCACCTAATAAAATAGGAGAAAATGCTGTTACTATTAGTGGTGCTATAAAAGCTAACGTTAAAGCTTTGGCTAAGGGAATTTTTGATATTGCGTAAAAGAAACAAATGTTTGCACAAAGCAAAATTAAACCTCTGAGTATCTGCAACTTTGGCTTATCTGACCATACTAATTGTTTATTGTAAAAAAAAAACATTACTGGAAAAGTAAAAGCGATTGTAAAGAAATATCTTGCCCAAGTGATTTGTAATACTGGTAAATCTGCACTTAAGTATTTTGCAAATCCATCCATTATTGGAAGTACCATCCAACCTAATAAACTAAAAATAATGGCTTTCATAAGCCAATAGATACAGGCTAATTAAAGTATTTTAAAGCAAAGAATACAACGATAGGAATAGTGATAAAGGACATCACGGTAGATACAACAATCATACTGGCTATACTATCAACTATCTTTTTAGGTGAGTAGATTGAACCGACTAAATAAGTTAAAACAGCACTGGGCATTGAACATTGAATTAATAATGCACCAGCTGCAAAACCTTCAAGATTAAAATATTTTATTAATAAAAGACCAACAATTGGACCAAGAATTACTCTACAAATTGATGATATAAAAGCTTTTTTAAAAGAGAAAACTTTTAAACGAGTAAGAGCTATCCCGAGAGACATTAGAATTAAGAAAATCGTAGCATACATTAAAAGAAAAGTCGTATTTTCAACAAATATAGGAACATTTATTTTAAAATATAGAAAAAAAACAGAAATTATTATTGCATAAAAAGGAGGATTTTTAAGGATAACATTAATATTAAATTTCCTATCAGCAAGAAAAATTCCCAACGTAAAGTGACATAAAATTATTAATGTTGAAATTGCTGCTGCAACACCCAAGCCTTGAGAACCATATGCAAATAAACATATAGGCAAACCCATATTACCAGTGTTAGGCATAATGAAAGGAGGTAGTTCACGGATTATATCTTTAGTTTTTATGAAAAATAAAAAAATAATTCCGATTATAGTAAATGCGATAATTGCAATTAAATAATAACCAAAATAATTTTTAAATATATCAAAAGAAATACCAGTTGATGTTAAAGCATAAATTATCATCCCTGGTGTACCAATATTGGCAGCAAAATTGGTTATAAATGAAGTATCAATTTTAGGATTATTTTTCCCTAAGTAATAACCAATGCCTACAACAAAAAAAACAGGGAATAAAACCTCAAATAATTTTAAGTAAATTTCCACTAACTATATAATCTAATTAATGTAGGAAATTTTAAAATATTCTTGTTTTTTCTAAAAATAGAGAAACAGTTTTTGGAGTTAATTTCAGTTGTTTTATGAGTAATAATGACAATTGTAGCTTTATTATTTTTTTTATCAGGCGTCTGAATAATTCTTTTTACAGAAATTTTATATTTAGCTAAACGATTTGTTATTTCTGATAAAACACCTGGCTTATCCTTAACTTCAAATCTTAAATATAATGAATTAGTATAATTATCAAAATTGTAACATTTAATAATTTTACGCTTATTGTAAGGTATACCGAATGGATATTTAATATTTCCTCTTAGTATTGACATTAGATCAGATAATAGCGAAGAAGATGTAGGACCAGGTCCAGCACCCTCACCTTGTAAAACGCTCTCTCCTACAGGCTTACCCTCTAAAATAACAGCATTCATAACGCCCCCAACATTTCCAATGTATGAATTTTTACTTACCAGACAAGGGTGGACAGTTTCAAAAAGTTGATTATTAATTAGTTGAGATATACCAAGTAATTTAATGCGTAAATTTAATTGATTGGCTATATCAATATCTTTTAATTCAATTTTTTCAATGCCCTCAACTAAACACTTGTATTTAGAAATTTTAGTATTGAATGAAAGCGAAGATAATATTCTTACTTTAGCAAAAGCATCATAACCATTTAAATCTAATTTAGGATTGCTTGGTTCTGCGTAACCTAAATATTGAGCTTTTTTTAATACATTTTTAAAAGTATCATTAGAATTTTCCATTTCTGAAAGAATGTAGTTAGATGTGCCATTCAAGATACCGTAAACTTTAGAAATTTTATTTGTTGCAAGTCCTTCTTTAATTGTTCTTAATATTGGTATACCACCAGCAACAGACGCTTCGAATTCTAAGTTTACATTATTCTCTTCGGCCAATTTAGACAAATAATCACCATGTTTGGCGATCAATGCTTTATTGGGTGTAATAACATGGATTTTGTTTTTTAAAGCTGTTTTGACTAATTTCTTTGATATGCCATCAGATAATCCAATCACTTCAAAAAGAATATCAATTTTTTTGTTTTTAAATATATCTAATGCATTTTTAAAAAAAATTTTTTTATTGATCTTAAATTTTCTTTTTTTACTAATATTCCTTGCAGATATAGCCACAACATTAATTTTTTTTCCAGTTTTTTGTTCAATTTCTCTTTTTTTTATTTTAAGTTCGTTTAATAAAAACCCCCCAACTTGAC
>CAJQRZ010000064.1 GCA_905612435.1 uncultured Candidatus Pelagibacter sp. | reverse complement strand
AAATTTCCGTAGTGATTCCTGCTAAAGGTAGTAGTGAACGCGTAAGAGAAAAAAATTTAATAAAAGTTTTGGATTATAGCCTTACTGAAATGGCGTGCGAAAAATTTATTAAATCTAAAGTAATTGACAATGTTTACCTAGATACAGATAGTGAAAAAATTATTGATGATGTTCTTCATTTATTTTCTAAAGGTTTGAAATTAATTAGAAGACCAAAGGAACTAGCAAACAATAATATAACCGCTAATGATTTAATAATTTATGGGTTACATTGTATAGAAAAATGCGACTTAATTCTTCAAAGTTTTGTTACTTCACCGCTTTTAAAGATAGAAACTATTGATGAATGTATAAAAAAATTTCTCAAATCAAAAAAGCATGACTCATTTTTAACAGTTGAGAGTACACAAGAATACTGGTGGTCAAAAAATGGTAAACCGACTAATTTTGATATTAACACACTTCCAAATGGTGTGGATTTAGAAAAAATATATAAAGAAACTCATGGACTATACGGCATTTATACAAAATCATTATTTAAAAACAAAAATAGATTTGGAACAAATCCAATGTTAATTGAAACTTCTAAAGTTGAAGGGTTGGATATAAACGATAATGATGATTTAAGATTTCTTAAAGCAATAATGGCATATGAAAAGAAAAAATAAAATATATCTAGGTGCTGTTTATGATGCACTAAGGGAAATGGGCCAAAAATTAGAGAGCTTTTATATTGATATAAAACCCAAATATATGGGTGATCAAATAATTATAGGTGAAGCATTTACAACAAAAGGTCGTAAAATAAAACAGAAAGAAAATTATAGTAAATTAGATCTAATTAGATTGGATATTTATAAAAAAGAACATTTTAAAAATAAACCAATTGTCCTTTTAGAGGCTAATGATGGCAAGGTTGCTCATGCTGGTGATATAACTTGTCAAATATATAAGAACTTGGGTGCAGTAGGATTTATTACTGATGGCAATGTCAGAGACATTGACAAATGTGAAGAAATAAATTTTCCTGTTTTTTGTAAAGATGTTAATCCTATTGATGCAATCAACTACTGGGCTTTAACTCAGTATCAAACTAATATAAAAATAAAAAATGTTACAATTTCTCCTGGTGATATGATTTACGCAAGTAATGACGGTGTAATAAGAGTCAAGAAAAAAAATTTAAAGATATTTAATAAAACTTTAAGGGAAGTGCTTAAAAAAGAAGGTGATGTAAGAATATTAGTAAAAAAAATGAAGAAACTTACCGATTATAAAAAAACATTAACAAAATTTGTAAAAGAAAGGGGGAGATGGTAGATGATATACGTTGCTGAACTTTCTATAAACCACCTTGGAATGCTTAATATTGCTAAAGCAATGATAAAAGCTGCAAAAGCATCTGGTGCAGATTATGTTAAAATTAAAATTAAAAAAGTTAACCAATATTATTCTCAAAAACCGAAAGAGTGGAGAGGATATGACTTTATTAGTTACAGAGAATCTTTAGAGTTAAAAAATGATGATATAAAAGAAATGGTTTCATATTGTAAAAAAATAGGTATTGGTTGGTTTTCAACAGTGCATGATAAAACTGGCTTGGATTTTGTTAAAACATTAAAACCTAGCTTTTTTAAAGTTGCATCCATGGATAATAAAAATTTAGAACTTATAAAAGAAACCTTAAATGTTTGTAAAAAAAATAAGGTTCCTTTTATAGTGAGTTTGGGAGGACAAGATAAAAAAGAAACTGAAGAAATTATTAAAATTATTAAAAAATATGATGTTAAATGTTATTTATTACATTGTGTTTCAATTTATCCAACACCAGATGGTCAAAGTAATATAAATTATATTGATTATTTGATTGAAAAATATCAAAGGGGTAATTTTAAAGTAGGATATTCTGGGCATGAAGAAAATTATGCAGCTTCACTATCTGCTGGTTTTAAAGATATTCATATGATTGAACGACATTTTACATTAGATAAAAATATAAAAATTCATCATATTAAATCAGGAATTCTTCCAAGTGAATTTTTAGAAATGAAAGAAACAATCGCGAAAATTAGAAAAGAAAGTATTAAACCAGTAAAGAGTTCATCGGTAGGTGAAAAAATATTTTTAAATAAAAAAGTTTATAAATAATAATGATAATTATTGTGCGCCATGGTGAAACAGAATGGAATTTAAAAAAAAGAAAACAAGGGCACAAAAATTCAAAACTAACTCCAAAAGGTAAAAAACAAGCAATAAAAGTTGCTAAATTTTTTAATAAAAAAAAATATAATCTCAATAAATTTATTTTATACTCAAGTTCACTTAAAAGAGTAACTGATTATACAAAAATTATTAATCATAATTTGGTTAATAATTTTAATTTTAAAAAAAAAGTTAAATTATCAAATCAATTAAAAGAGCATAAGTTTGGTCATTGGGAGGGGAAAAATGATAAGGAAATTGAAAAGTTATTTCCAAAGCAAGTAAAAAAAAGGAAAGCTGACAGATGGAACTATGTTATTCCTGGAGGAGAGTCTTACGGACTATTATACAAAAGAATAAAGAAATTTATTCAAAAAAAAATGAATTTAAAAAAAAATTATGTAATTTTTTCACATGATATGGTTAGTAGAGTTTTTAGAGGGTATTTAATGAACTATAAACCAAGTAAAATTATTAAATCAGAACATAAAAATAGTTCTATATTTATCTACAATAACAAGTCACTAAAGGAATATAAGTTATAATTTAAATAGAAAAAACTTTTTAATTATTTGTCAAAGAGTAAAAAGATTAATTTAATTCATTCATTATTCAGTTAAAAAAATTTTTTTTCTTTTTAGAGATTTTATGTTTATTTTATTTTTCCAAAAAATATTCATATTAAAACCTTTTTTTCTGTTTTTTAATTTTTCACCGGAGTTTTTTATCTTAAAGTCATAAACAGCATAAAAATATTTTCTATCTGACTTTCCATTATATTTAGTTACCCCATGATAAGCCCAAGGTACATTCAAAGTAAAAATACAAAAATTTTTTTTTATTTTAAAACTTTTAGTGACCTTTGTTAAATTTTTTTCTGGAAAAACATCATAGACTTTTTGTTTTTTTTTTAATTTAAATAATTGCATATCACCACCCTTGGTGCTTTCCGAGACAATATAAAATAAAGAATGAATTAAATGATCTCTTCTATCTGTATGCACGCTTTTCAAATAACCTTTTCTCATCAATGAAAGAGACATGTGATATTTTAGTTTTGAGTTGTGAAATTTTTTATTTACATATTTTAAAATGTATGGGTGAAATTTTTTTCTAATTAATGGCTCAATACTTTTAAAAGTATTATTTAATTTTTTAAAAGAATTTTTTTTTAGTAATTCTTTATAAACTTTTGAGTTTGGCATTATTGTTTTTTTTGATTGCGATGAGCTTTGAAAAAGAACATTTTTATTGTCACTTTCAAAAAAATTAGGAGAAAATTTAATTAATGAACGAAGATCTTTAATCGGTATTAAATTATCTAAAACCATATGAGGAAACGGATTATTATTAATTTTGGCTTTTAGTATTTTTTTTTTAACTGTTTTGAGCATATAAATTGCCTAGATAAATTTTTATAATAAAATAAATACTATTTAATGAATTTTTTAAAAATTTAAATTAGATCATAAATAAAATTGTTTTAACATAGGTGTTTATAAGACAATCCTCCATACATAATTTCTTAATTTGCCAAATGTTCGCCCAAACAAAATGTTTTCGCTTTGTTATTTTATCATTAGGGTTTTTTAAAAAAACCAGCCAATTTTCGTTTCTTTTTCTCCAGAATCTTGCTCCTTCTTCATTGTGGGCGGATTTAGCAATTATTTTTGCTCCTTTATTTTTAATAATGGTGTCATATAATTCCGTTCTTTTTTTTCCACCGTGTGCAAGGTTCATATTCGATTGAGTCGCAGAGAAAGAAGGACAAAATTTAATATTCTTGTCACCCGGTTCCGATCTTAAACATAATAAAAATTCTACTCCATATTGTTTAGTTTCTCTTACAAGAAAAGCTAAAACCCCACCATGTGGTTGTTTTAAAATAGGTTGTTCCCACTTCGATACTTCTCTCTTGGCATTTTTAATTTTTACACCTACTACAGAAAAAAATTGATTCGATTTGTGATAAATTTTTCCTTTGTTTAACTTCCAATCTTTCAGGGATTCAAGAGGATAAAGTTTAGATTCCATTGTTTCTTCTTTTTGTAAAATTTTTCTTTTAGCTAAAAGTTTAATTATACTTGAATTAGAGGAATCTTTATATGTATCAATTTTTTTTCTTAAATTTTCTAAATTTTTATAGTGAGTAGTGTTCATAAGATAATTTTTCTTTTATATATATAGTCAATAAATTTTGAATCTTCTTTAATTTGGTTGTGATAAAAAGTTATTTTATTATTTTTTAAATTATTTAAATATTCATTTAAAAAGTTTTTAAACATATCATCTGCATATACTAAAATTTTATTAATTTCATCCTGTTTTTTAAAATTTACAGTTAAGTTTAAATTTGCAGGAGGAGCACTGAAACGATTGAGGGTTACAGAGTATAATTTTGATAAAAATGTTACATCATTTTTATATTCAGAATTATGAGAAAAAGTTCCATGAAATTCTGTTTTTTTGTTACAAGCAGTTAGAGAAAAGCTTTCATTTAAATTATTGAAATTTTTCATAATAAGTTTTGAATATCTAAGTTCATTTCCCAAAAATAATCTTTTCATAGCCACCGCATAGTATGCCATATCGTTAAAACATCCTCCACCGAGTTTTTTTGACAGTTTAAAATTATTTTTTTTAGGTTTTGGTATACAAAAATGCATAATAATTTTATTAATTTCTACTTTATTCTTTTTGAATATTTTTTTAGCTAAAATAAATTGCTTGTGATAGCTAAAGACTAAAGATTGAGAAATTAATAATCTTTTTTTTTTAGCTAAGTTTAAAAGATTAATAGTCTGTTTGTGGTTAGTAGAAAAAGGTTTATCAATAATAACATTTTTCTTATTATTAAGAGCTTTCATGGCATATGAATAATGTTTTGAATTTACTAAAGAAATATAAACAATATCAGCATTAGAATGATTAATAGCTTTATTGTAATCTCTATACCATTTATCGTGTCCAATATTTTTTTCTGCTTTGGACTTTGAGGCAATATCAAAATTTATTTTTTTTAATTTTTTTATTGCTGGAATTATTTTTCTAATAGCCAAATTTGAGTATCCAAGTATTAATATTTTCATACTATTATATCATTTTTTTCTTTTTAGCTCAGTTTGGGTATAATCAAATATCCAAGCAATCCTGCTGTCCTTGTTTAACATATAAATTACCTAGATAAATTTTTATAATAGTCAAAATACCATTTAAGAAATTTTTTTATTCCGACTTTATAGGTGGTCTTAGGGTTGTATCCCGTAAGTTTTTTTAGCAAGCTAGTATCAGATAAAGTCATTTTAACATCACCTTTTTGCATAGGCATATAATTTCTTATAGCTTTTGCCCCGAGTTCTTTTTCTAAAGCATTAATAAAATCTAAAAGATAAACTTTACGAGTGTTCCCTATATTTAAAATTCTAAATGGAGCAACGGGAGACAAGCTATCATTTTTAATTTTCCCTAATTGTTTTAAATTAGGAGCTTTATTTATTAGTGCGACAACACCATCTACAATGTCATCTATATAAGTAAAATCACGATACATTTTACCTCGATTATAAATATCAATCTTTTTTTTGTTAGTTATTGCTTTAGTAAATTTAAATAAAGCCATATCTGGTCTTCCCCAAGGACCATAAACAGTAAAAAATCTTAGCATTGTAATTGGTATTTTCCATATGTTTGAATATGCGTGAGCTATACTTTCTGTTGATTTTTTTGTAGCCGCATAAATACTTAGCTGCGTTTCGGTTTTGTCAATTTCTTTAAAAGGCAGTTTTTTATTTGCACCATAGACAGAAGAGCTAGATGCAATTAATAGATGTTTAACATTAACTTTTTTTGCAAGCTCAATAATGTTGTAAGTTCCTGTAATGTTAGAATCTAAATAAATCCGAGGTTTTTCGATACTATAACGTACCCCCGCTTGAGCTGCTAAATGAATTATTATTTTAGGTTTAGACTTTAAAATAGAATTACTTAGAATTTTTTGATTTTCAAGGTTACCTTTTGTAAATGAAAATTGTTTGTATTTTTTTAGAATTTTATATCGAGCTTTCTTTAATTTAACATCATAGTAATTATTCATTGAGTCAAATCCATGAACACTATGACCTTTATCTAAAAGTTTTTTTGATAAATGAAACCCAATAAACCCTGACGATCCAGTTAAAAATATTTTCATATACTTTTATATATAGACTAATTAATATAATAAACATCATGAAAAATTATAAAATATTTGGAATTAATTTTATAGATGCAAATTATAAGACTATAAAAAAATTACTTAATAGAGGTGGCTTGTTAGTTTTACCTTCTGGTCCAGGATTATCAGATATTAATAAAAATACCAAATATCACCAAGCATTGAAAAATGCTGATATTGCATTATTTGATAGTGGCTATTTATGCTTGTTATTAAGAATTAAAGGTATCAAAGTTAAAAAATTTTCAGGATTTAAATTTCTTAAATATCTATTAGTCAGTTTAAAAAATGAATATAACAAAAAAATATTTTTAGTTGATCCTAGTAATGAACAATCAAAGATTAACAAAAAATTCTTTAAATTAAAAAAAATTTCTAAAATTTATCAATATGTTGCTCCTTTATACAAAAAGAACAAAATACAAGATTTAAAACTTTTAAATAAAATTAAAAAAATTAAACCAAAATATATTATTATTAACTTGGGTGGAAACGTTCAGGAAGTTTTGGGATACTACTTGAAAAAAAATCTTGATTATAAACCATCAATAATCTGTAGTGGTGCAGCAATTTCTTACTTTACCAAACAACAGGCACCTTTAACAAGTTTTTTAGACAAAATATTTTTAGGATGGTTAGTTCGTATAATCTTTAATCCTATTGTGTTTCTTCCTAGGTATTTAATGGCTTTTAAACTATTTTTTTTAGTTTGGAATGACTTACTCAAATATAAATAGATTTATAAAATATAAAAAAATTTATGACCTAAGGTTTAAATTTGTTATACCCGTTTTTACTTTAGTGTATTTAATACTCAGAATAAAAAATCTTATTTAGCAATTCTTTTTTCACAAATATTACATCTCTTTCAAAAGCATAATTTGAAATTTTCTTACCATAATCTTGAAATATAATTGGATAAATATTAATTTTTTTTAGTAATTCGGCACATTCTATAAAAGATGGCTCTGTATTTTTATATTCACTAACAAAACTGCACTCTAAAATTATTAAATCACTTTTTTCTAAAAATTTGAGCCCACCTTTGATTACTTGTGATTCAAAACCTTGAACATCTATTTTTACAACTATTTGTTTTTGGGCTTCAGAAAAGTTAATAAAATCATCTAATTTTATAATTTCAATATTTTTTAGTTCTAGATTTTCATTTTTATAAAATGGTTTAACGATATCGTTATACTCCTTAAATGATCCAAGGGCGGTTTCATTATTGTTATAATTAAATATTTTAGTTTCATTTTTTTCACCTACACCTTTGTTAATAATTTCAAAATTCTTAAATTCATTTAAATTATCTTTAATTTTATTATTTAATTCTAAATTGGGTTCAAATAACAATATTTGATTTGTATTCGGAAAAAATTTAATAAAGTCAGAAGTAAATTTTCCAACATTTGCTCCTATGTCAATCAAATTTGTTTCATGTTTATTATCAATAAAACAAAGTATATTGATAAAATCTTCGTAAGTGCTTGGTGATTTAAAAATCATTTTTTTTAGATCCTTCGGAAGGTGTTTGCCAGCTTGTTTTAATCTTTTACATTCGTTGATTAAATCAAGTCTATATTTTAAACCATTAATTTTTGAAAGTATTTTATTTATTATCATAAAATTTTATAATCGAAAATATATTAAATTACAACTTTGATTCTAAAACAATAATTAAAAATGATGTAATTTAAATTTTTAAAAAATTCCTCTTTTTATAGGCACAAACTCTGACCCTAGAATGGGAATTCCTATAGATATTATATACATAATATCTGCAATTAATTTTTTTAAATCAATACTAAAAAATAATAAAGCAAGTAATGCAAACATAAATGATATGGTTGAATTTCATAAAATAATCAGTAAAATCTACAAGAAATGATAACCTCAAGAAGTCCTTTAAGAATATCACTTGGTGGCGGTGGAACAGATTTACCATCGTATTATAAAAAATATAATGGCTATTGTATTTCTGGGAGTATAAATAAGTATGTGTATACAACTATAATTACACCATTCTCACCAGGAATTTATTTAAAGTATTCTGAAATAGAAAAAGAGAAAAATTTTTCTAAAATTAAACATAAGATTATAAAAAATGTATTAACAAGGGAAATAAAAAGTCTACGCCCACAAATAGAGATAATAACTTTAGCAGACATTCCTTCTGGGACAGGCCTAGGATCCTCTGGAAGTTTCACCGTAGGACTAATAAAAGCCTTAAGACATTATAAAAAAGAACTAATAACACAAAAAGAATTGGCAGAATTATCATGTAAAATTGAGATAGAAGATTTAAAAAATCCAAGTGGTAAACAAGATCAATACATAGCGACATACGGTGGAATCACAGAATTTTATTTTAAAAAAAGTGGAGAAGTAATAGTTAATAGATTACCATTAAAAAAAAACACTATTGATGATTTAAACGAAAATTTAATTATGTTTTTTACTGGTTTTAGTAGAAATTCTTCAGATGTTTTGAAGGATCAAGATATCAAAACAAAAAAACTAAATTCCGAAATGATTAAAAATTTAAATTTGATAAAAAAACTTGGATATGAATCAAGAGATGCGTTAATTAAAAATGATATAGAAAAATTTGGAAAAATAATGCATGAACACTGGAATATAAAGAAGGAAAGAACGGCAAAAATTTCAAATACAAAAATAAATGATTATTATGATATAGCCATTAAAAATGGTGCAATTGGAGGAAAGCTGATTGGTGCTGGCGGGGGTGGTTTTTTACTTTTTGTAACCGATAAAAAAAAGAAACTTAGAAACAAAATGGATGAACTAGGTTTATTAGAAGTTGATTTTCAATTTGAATTTGAGGGTGCAAAAATTATATAATTTTATCTCTTTTTTTAATATAATTTATTGCTCCTTTTAAATTATTACAACGATAGCTAAAATTAAAATCATATTTTGAGCTTTCTTTATATTTTTTATCTAAAAAAATATTAATACATTGCGCTTTACTACCAGCCCTCATATCTTTCCACCTATCACCAATAAAGTAAGATTTCTTTAATGAAAGATTGAATTTTTTTTTTGCATCTAAAAAAAACTTTATACCAGGTTTCCTACATAAACATTTATCCTCATCTGTATGATAACAAACATAAATTTTATCAATTTTTAATAAATTTGTAATTTTATTGTGAAATTTTTTAATCATTTCTTTTCTTATTTTTTTGGTTTTAACGTCAGGTTGATTTGTTATAATTATTAAAAAATAGTTCTTTTTAAAATTTTTTAATAATTTAATATCTTTATAGATTTTGAATTGACTTAATGAACGTGGAGAATATGGTTTATAATTTCTAATTATTGGTTTATTAATAACACCATCTCTATCTAAAAATATCGCTTTATTTATTTTTTTTACCATTTAAAAATAATTTAAATTTTTTAATACCTTGCATTGATCCAATTTCATAATATTTTTTATTTACTTCGTAACTATGAAGTGTTTTTTTTTTAATTTGTTTCCGGTAAACATATTCTAAATCAAAAACTTTTTTTTTAATATTTTTAAAAACTTTTTTGTTAAATATTGAAATACCCCAGTCATGATAATTACAGAGTTTAGCAGAAAAATCAGTATTTTGTTTTTTATAATAAGTAATTTTATTTTTTTTGACAAACACATTATTTTTATCAATTAAACTTTTATTTTTATCCACGGTCAAAAGACTTGACTGTTTATTTGATTTATAATGATTATAAATTTTTTGATAATTATAATTTAAAAAAGCATCTGCATAAGCAATAATAAAATCACTTTTTACAAATTTTAAAGCTTTTTTAACTGCACCACCCGTTCCAAGTAATCGTTTTCCATCTGTTGAATAAATAATTTTAGAATTAATTTTTTCACCATCATAAAAATAATTATAAATTTGATGCGAATTATATCCAGTTAAAATAATTATATTTTTAAAATCATTTTTTATAAAATTTTTAATTACATAATATAAAAAAGGTTTACCTTTAAATTTTATCATGCATTTTTGCTTATCTTTATAATATTTTGATATTCTTGTACCAAGACCACCGGCAAGAATAAGAACTGGTATATCGTTCATTTAAGAAATATAGTATATTTTAATTAAAAATTATTTATTAATTAATTTTGTAATTAACATCTTTAGCATCTTTATAAAAAGATTTGACAGTATCCAGAGAATAATCTTCTAAATTATAATTAATCAATGGTAATTTTTTTATTATATCTTTTGTTGCTGTTATAATATGACAGCCTATTCGGTCTGCTTGGAGTACACTGAATAATTCTCGAGTACTCGCCCAAAGTAATTCTGATTTTGGATTAATTTTCATTTCATTTAAACAATCTTTCATCAAAGGAATTGGATCTCGACCAGTGTCTGCTATTCTTCCAGCAAATACAGATATAATACTCGGTACGTTTTTATTAAGTACCGAAACTGTTGTTTTAACTTGATCTAAAGTCATTATTGCAGTGATATTTAACTTCACTTTTTTTTCAGCCAAACGTTTAATTAAATCCTTAGAACTTTCTTTTTTTGTATTTGTTATAGGAATTTTTACATACACATTGTTGCCCCAACCTGCAATTTTCATTGCTTGTTTTTCCATTTCATTAAAGTCATCAGAAAAAACCTCAAAAGATATTGGTTTATTTTTAATAGTTGAAAGAATATCTTTTGCAAATGCTTCGTAATCCTTAATTCCAGCTTTTTTCATCAAAGAAGGGTTAGTAGTTAAACCTTTAATAAAAGTTTTACTATTCATGTCTAACATATCTTCTTTATTAGCTCCGTCAGAAAATATTTTTATTTTTAAATCTTCAATTTTTTTTATCATTTAACCTTAATATTATTTTAGCAGATATTTACAAAACTTATAATATAATAAAATAAAATTATAGTATACTATAATTATAATATAAAATATTAATTTATAATAAATGAATTTTACAAAAACATTTTTAGAAGAAACAAACAAAATAGTTGATTCTATTGACATTGATAAAATTGAAAAAATTGCTGATATTTTAAAGAAATGTAGGGATGATAACGGTAGGCTGTTTTTTATTGGTGTTGGAGGATCAGCAGCTCACTGTAGTCACGCTGTAAATGATTTTAGAAAAATCTGTGGTTTTCAAGCATTTACACCAACAGATAATGTTTCTGAATTAACAGCTAGAATAAATGATGAGGGATGGGAAAACGCCTACAAAAATTTTTTAATTGGATCTTTGTTAAAAAAAAATGATGTTGTATTTATCTTTTCGGTAGGTGGTGGCTCTAAAGAAAAAAATATATCAGTTAATTTAATTAATGCTTTCGATTATTCAAGAGAAGTTGGGTCAAAAATTATATCGATTACTGGAAAAAAAGAAGGTTACGCATCTAAAAATTCAAATGTAAGCATAATATTTAACATATCAAATGAAAAACATATAACACCTCATACTGAGGGGCTGACATCGGTTATTTGGCATTTACTTGTTTCGCATCCATTATTGAAAAAAAATGAAACAAAATGGGAATCTACAAAATAAAATTGTAATTTTTTATAGTAAAATAAATACCATTCTACAAATTTTCTTATTCCTACTTTATGGTTTGTTTTAGGGTTGTGTCCAGTGAGTTTTTTTAGCAAATTTATGTCTGACAAAGTTGCTTTGACATCACCTTTTTGCATAGGCATATAATTTCTTATAGCTTTTATTCCAAGTTCTTTTTCTAATGCATTAATAAAATCTAAAAGCTTTTTTGATAAATGAAACCCAATAAATCTTGATGATCCGGTTATAAATATTTTTATATTTATTATGTATAGGCTATAAAATAATTAAGAACTTCATTCAATAATTTATATATCTTGAAATTTTTAATTCTAATTAAATTGTGCTAAAGTACCTACAAGAATTATTCCCCAATACGCAGAAAGTCCTAAAAATACACCTGTTTTTAATTTGTTTTTGGGTTATATCCTGTCAATTTTTTTAACTTAAAATGAATTAAAATTAATAATATTTTAATTTTTTACTTAATCTCATAATTTTTAACTTTATTGTTTTTTATAGCTTCTTTATTGGAATGAATATTGTTAATCAAATTTACAAGAACAGATTTTTTTTTAGTTGTTGTAAAAGAAAACCAAATTCCAGGTGGAACAATCAAAACACTGTGTTTATTCTTATTTAATATAATATTTTCTTCTTTACCAAAGGTTTTTGAATTTTTTCTATCATCAATAAATTTAAAGTTAATTTCTCCATATGCTACTGAAAATATGCATTGGTTTTTTTTATGTTTAATCCAACCCTTTTTTTTTTTATAATTAATTTCATTAAAATAAATTTCACCAAAAGATTTAAAATAGGAATTTTTATTTGATACAAATTTTAATAAATCTCCCTTATCGTTTTTAAAACATTTAACTGATATTTTTTTAATGCCAATTATTTTCATTCATATACTCAACAATTTGTTTATTTGTGACTTTAAAGGAGTCTTGTTTATTTTTAAAAACTTGTAAATACCATTCTGTTGTAATTTGTACTCCTTTTTTAACTGAATATGTGGGATACCATTTTAATCTTTTTTTAACTTTGTTAATATCAAGTTGTAAATTTTTTTGCTCATGAAATTTATTTTCACGATTAACCCTAATTTTTCCACTTCCCCAAAAGGAGATTATATAATCTACTATTTCTTTAACACTTTTAACTGAATTATTTTTTGTTCCAAAATTCCAAGCATCAGAATATTTTTTTGGTTCTTGGAATTGTTTTTTAGCTAACATCAAATATCCTCTTATTGGTTCCAGAACGTGTTGCCATGGTCTGTTAAAATTAGGGTTTCGTAAAAAAACCACCTTATTTTTTAATAAAGATTTAATACAATCCGGGATTAGTCTCTTTGTAGACCAATCTCCACCACCTATAACATTTCCAGCACGAGCACTTGATATTCCACAATTTTTTTTATTTTTAAAAAAACTCTCTCTATAAGCTCTTATAATTAATTCAGATGCAGATTTTGAAGCACTATATGGATCTATTCCTCCGAGAACATCATCTTCTTTGTACCTAGTGAGTTTTCCCACATTTTCGTAACATTTGTCAGACGTAATTAATACAACAGATTTTATAAAATTGAATTTTTTCGAAGCTTCTAATACATTTAGAGTTCCTCTCACATTAATATCAATTGTTAAATGAGGTTTTAAATATGATTCAATGATTAGTGGTTGAGCAGCTAAGTGAAAAATAATTGATGGTTTTGATTTAAATATAAAATTTTCTAATTTTTTTTGATCTCTAATATCAAAAATTGCTAATTTAATTTTTTTTTGAAGTTTTAATTGATAAAAAAGATTCTTATTTTGATTGGGACTATATCCAGATCCATAAACTTTTGCCCCCATATGTAAAAGCCAACTACATAACCAAGATCCTTTAAATCCAGTTGCACCAGTTACTAAAACTCTTTTGTTTTTATAAAAATTACTTATTTGTTCCATTTTGCTTTTTTTTCATTCCACATTTTATCTAATATTAATTTATCTTGTAAAGTATCCATGCATTTCCAAAAACCATTGTGCTTAAATGCCATAAGTTTTTCTTCATTTGCAATTTTTGACATTGGTTGTCTTTCAAACATTGTAGTGTCATCTTTAATATAATCAAAAACCTTGTAATTCAGTATAAAAAAACCTCCATTTATCCAGCCAGCTTTAGCTTGAGGCTTTTCCTCAAAATTTGTTACTCTATCATTTGTAATTTCTAATTCACCAAATCTAACGGGAGGATGAACTGCAGTAACAGTTGCAATTTTTCCATGACTGTCATGAAATTTTTTTAATTCATTTAAATCCACATCAGATAAGCCATCTCCATAAGTCATAAAAAAATTTTCATTTTCATTAAAATAATCTTTTAGTTTTAATATTCTTCCTCCTGTCATTGTATCTTTGCCAGTATTTACTATTTCTAAATTTGGAAATTCTTTTTGAAGCCTTACTGAATCTTTATAGTAATCAAATATAACCTCTTGTTTGTAGCCCGCTGCTATTATAAAATCATTACACCCAAATGATGAAAAAATTCTCATTATATGGGTTAAGATTGGTTCTTTACCAATTTTGACCATGGGTTTAGGTATTTCATGTGTATATTCTGCAAGTCTAGATCCATAACCACCAGCTAATATAACGGCTTTCATATTTTAATTTTTTTATTTGTCATAATATAAATTATATATAAATATTTCGAATCATCTAACTTTTACTATCTATTCTTAAAGTTTTTAATTTTTTAATCTAATAATAAATTAAGGTTTATAGCTTTATTTAAAGCATTATTGGTATTTTTTAATAAAAATTGACTTTTAAATATTTTTTTTAGGATATTTATTTGATTAGCAATTGATCTAAGGGGAAATATTTTAATACGCCTTATGTATAGACTATAAAATAGTTAACAACTTCATTCAATAATTTATATGTCTTGAGATTTGTTAATTCTAGTTAAATTGTATTAATGTACCCACAAGAATTATGCTCCAGTATGTAGAGAGTCCTAAAAATACACCCGTTTTTAATTTATTTTTTTTAATTTTGGAGGGTAACTTTTTAAATAAATCAGGCATTATTAATTCTAAATAACACTAGATTATTATTTGTCAAATAATTATTTAAAGAATTTAAAAATATTTAATAACAGTCTTGGCCTGATTAGTAGATGGTAGCTCCAAAAACTTTAACATCATCACCTTCAACACCAAGAACTAACCGACCTAAAAACTCTCCTGGTATCTCCTTGCTTTTTTGTTTAAATAGCACAGTAATATTTAATCCCCTTCGTAGACACCCAAAAGCCTCATAGTCATCTGATAAGCTTGTTAACAGTTTGTTATTAGCCCATTGTTTTCCTAATTCCACTTCATTTGCACCAAAAAGCATTTGGGTTCCAAAATCTTTAGTAAAACCACCATAATCCTTCATGTTTGATGTTATAACTAAATTAGCCCAAATGGGTTTAGCGATAGCTATAATCTCATCATCAGATTTTTCTAAAAAATTCATTATTTAGGTTTAATTATTATTTAAGAAGCTTTTTTCTTCTCATTCTCATCCACTATGTGATAAACGGGAACTTTCTCTAAGCTAAATTTACCAGTTTTTGGATCCCGTCTAGAAACTGTTAAACAGTGCCAATTTTCATCATCTAATTTCATATGATCACCTCTATAATAATAACCTGGCCAACGAGTTTCTTCTCTAAACATTGTGTGTTCAGTTACACATTGAGAAGTTAAAGCTCTGTGTTTTAACTCCCAAGCTCTCATAAGTTGATGTAAATCTTCAGCACCAACCTTCTCTAAATCTTCTTCTAACCAAGCTAATAGCTCCAAGCCTCTCTTAAGCATGTTACCGTTAGTCATATAGTTTGTTGCAATACCACCAACATACTCATCCATAATTCTTTGAAGGCGTTGAAGTCCTTGGATCGGTGAAATATAACTAGGTGATACTGTTCCACCGGTAATTTCATTTTGAGCTATTGTGTAAGTTTCTAAAGGTTTAAATATAGCCTCTTTAAAATCCTCACATTGTTTATCAGTAACTTTAATTCCTTCTGCTTTTTGATCTTGTATGTATTTAACGGCAGCTTTTGCAGCTAAACGACCTTCTGTAAAAGAACCAGATGAAAATTTATGAGCACTTCCACCCACTGTATCTCCAGCACCAAAAAGTCCATCAACTGTTAACATTCTATTATAACCCCAAAAATACTCTGGTGGTGATAAATCCTCAGGACCGCTGACCCAAGCTCCAGAACAAGTAGCATGAGAGCCCATTACATATGGTTCTGATGTAGTTAGTTCAGGGTTTGTATATTTTGGATCAATATTTTGAGACGCCCAGACAACAGCTTGTCCAACAGTCATGCCTAAGAAATTTTCCCATCCAACTGTTTCTAAATGTGGATCTTGAAAAGCTTCAGTAGTAACCATGTGAATTGGTCCACCACCTGCGATGGTTTCTTGAATAAATGCATGATTTCTCAAACAAGTAGGGGTTGGATGGTGATCAATATATTCACCAACTAATTCTTTAGTTTGATCATACCATTTTTTCTCATAATTCTCTCCATTAGCATTTTGAGTGTAAGTTTTTAGATGCAAAAAATAAGCTCCAACTGGACCATAACCATCTTTAAATCTACATAAGACAATTCTATTTTCCATTTGTGTCATTTTAGCCCCAACCGCAATGGGTAATGCATAAGCTGAACCATTACTCCAAGGTGCATACCAAGTTCTTCCCATTCCTTCTCCAACAGCTCTTGGTTTAAAAATATGAGACGCTCCACCAGCAGCAACAATTACAGTTTTTGCTCTAAATACATGAAAATCACCAGTACGCATGTTAAATCCAACTGCACCACCAATTCTATTTTCTTTCTCTTCATCCATTAAAAGATGAGTAATCATTATTCTATTATAAATTTTATCTGCAGATTTTTTTGCAGCTTCTGCAACAATTGGTTTGTAGCTTTCACCGTGAATCATTATTTGCCATTTACCTTCTCTAAGATAATGACCTGTTTTTTCATTTTTCATCATAGGTAATCCCCACTCATCAAACATATGTACAGATGAATCAACGTGACGTGCCATGTCATAACCTAAATCTTCTCTGACCATTCCCATTAAATCATTACGCGCATATCTTACGTGGTCTTCTGGTTGATTTTCACCCCATTGCATTCCCATATAACAATTAATTGCATATAAACCTTGAGCAACAGCTCCACTTCTATCAATATTTGCTTTTTCTACACAAATAATTTTTAAATCTCTTCCCCAGTGTCTTGCTTCAAAAGTTGCACCGGTTCCTGCCATTCCACCACCAACAACTAGAACATCACAATCTTCATAATGAGTTTTATGAGAAGCCATTAATAATAAACTCCTTTTTTAAATGAATCTTTTGGTATCGAAGGTAATTCACCATCAATATTTAACCCTTGAGGTTCTGTATAAAGTCTTTGAGAATTAATCTCATCTTGATTTGGTTTATCTCCATTGGCTAATTTGGGAATAAATTTACCCCAGGGTTTTGTTGTAATAGGAGATACAAAATCTTTTGTAGTACCGTTTCTAAATTTAATTTTCCAAGAAATTGTTCCTTTTTCTTCTTCACGTCTAACTCTTACACTATGGCCCATTGGAGCAAAGTCCGCATAACCTCGAACATCTATTGCATGATTTGGACAAGCTTTTACACATGAATAACATTCCCAACAAAAATTTGGTTCAATATTAACTGCTCTTCTAATATTTTCATCAATATGCATAATGTCTGAAGGACAAATATCTACGCAATGTCCACATCCATCGCATCTAGTCATATATACAAAAGTTGACATATTATTTTTTCTCCTTTTTTAAAATTATCATAATTAATAGTGCTTAGGTTGTTCTCTTTTAATACCTAGCCCAAACTGTTTAGGTTCATCTGCTAGTGGTGGAAGATTATCTCTTGAACCATCAGCTTCAGCTAAGTTTTTTTGTAATGCTGCACCAGGCTTATAAAACATATGTGCAAATTTTGACCAATACACCCCACCAAATAAAATAAGATTAGATACAATATATAAAGTTAAAAATACTTTATCATCCCATCTATTTTCTAAATTTAAAGATTGTGTATAAGACCATACTAAACCAAATGTTGCACATGCTAATAATGCTAACACAAATAAATCAGCTTTAATAATTCTATACCAAGGGTGTGCTTCTGCTAATACATCAACTCTTAAAAATAACCAAAACCAATAGCCGCCTACGCAAGTCATAATTGCACCTATGTGCCACATGATAGGCCATAAGGTTGGTGTAGCTGCATCTCCTGAAGTATAACAAAAAATCATTATTACTGAAGCTGCCCAAAATAAAATAGTTCCCCACATTCCTAAAACATGAGCAACTCTTCTTTTACCAGCACCTAATTCAGCTGTAGTTGCGATATCATAAACTACTGTTTTTGCTATAATGGAAATTCTCTCACTTGCTCCAAGTTCTCTTGTTGCAGAAAGTTTTGCTTTTTTTGCATTGTTAAAGAAATACTTAATATTTTTTTTATGAATTATGTCTACCAAAGTTCCAATTATTACCAAAGAAACCATGACAATTACAAAACCTTGAATAAGTACAGAGGGTACACTTTCAGCTAGTACGGCAAATGGATTAATAGAAATCATTTTAGTTACCCTTTTTAATAGAATCTGAATTTTATTTTAAATCTTTCTAATATAGTTAAAATAATAGATCAACCGTTATATGCGTGGCTTTTTATCATCTTAGAATACAACTTATACTTTACGAATATAATGTTGTTTTAATGGTATCACAGATCTAACACCACCCTGAGGACTCTTAACATCGCCTTCTCGTCTTGGAATTAAATGAATATGACAGTGCATAATAGATTGGCCAGCTACCTTTCCTGAATTTGCCCCTATGTTGAATCCTTTGACAAAATTATCTTTAATCTCAATTTTTTTTTTCATTTTTTTAATCAATTGATCGCAGGCAATGATTTCTTCTTTAGTTAAATCAAAATAATCTTTTATATGACGTTTTGGAATTATTAAACAGTGATGATCAGTTACAGGATAGGTATCGTAACTAGCATAAGCTAAATCATTTTCTTCAGCTAAACCACTTTTCTTAATATTACAAAATAAACACGTGTTGTTAGGATCTTTCATATTATTTATAAATAGAACATTTATTAATTTGTGTCTTATAAAATTTTGTTAAAATTTGATAAAATTTCAAGCTTCTTCGCTTCCATTTTATATCTTTAATAGTATTAATAGACGCAACACCTTTTCCAGATCCAATAAGAATTATTTCATTA
>CAJQRZ010000063.1 GCA_905612435.1 uncultured Candidatus Pelagibacter sp. | reverse complement strand
TATGTCTGGAGTATCTTCTTCACTTAATTTTAGTAAAACAATTCTCTTTTCTTTATCTTTTTTAATATTTTCTTTAATTAATATTTTTATCTCTTCTTTATCAAAACCTTGAGCTTTAAGTTCTTGTCTTATTTTTTTTCTATTAGCTTTTCTAGTAGCTTTTCTTTCTTCTTTGGTGGCTCCTTCAAGTTTTGCAACTTTAATTACTTTCATTCTTTTTTTAAATTTTTTAAGTTGTTTTTTTGTTATTTGTTTTGCTTTTCCTGGTGCATTACCTTTAATCATACTGGCTACACTGTAAGGATTATTCAACAGCGTTTGACCAAACTTATTTCCTACAAGAACAGCACCGGGCCTTAAACCCAATGTATTATTTTTTCCAGGTCCTATTAATAAAGTATCTGTTTTTTGATTTGATACCATTGTTTGAAACTCTGTTCCTCTTGAGCCTAAAGTTCCTTCAGGAACTTTTACTGTTAGGCTGTCTGGATTTTTTTTACTTATTAAACCTGAAATTATTTTTAAACTTCCTTTTTTAACATTCGCTACAATTTTTCCATCATTTGTTGCTGGATCATATATAAAGGTATCCATTACAACTTCTGAGTCTGATCCAATAGTAAATGTTGATTGATCAAGTAGTAATATTTGCGTACCTGAATCTATTCCTGCATAAATCGTTTCGTTTAAATAAATTTTATCCCCAGCTTTAAGTTCTCTTGTGTCAGCTTTAGCTGTTCCAGATATTGCACCTACAATTCCAACTAATTGTTTATCAATATCAATTTTTTCGTCTGCCTGGGTGACATTTATTACAAAAAATAATCCTATAATTATTGATAAAAATTTCCTCATTTTAAAAATATAACCCTTTTTCCCAAAATTTTCAGCTTAGTTTGACCCATATTAGGTGTGGTTTTTCTAATTTTTAATAAAAAACAAAGGTTTATATGTAGTTTAAAAACAGGCTTCATCTTGATTATTTATTTAAATGGAATGATTTTGAAAAACTAACCGCAAACGAATCTGAAATATAATCATAATTTAATATATTAGCTTCAGAGATAATTTTTTCGTATGAAAAGTTCATAAATAAACTTTTATCTGGATCGATGGATGGAAAAAAATCTCCAACAGCTTTAGTAAGCATCAAATCAAAAGTATTTGTTACATCTGATCTTATTCTATTTGAGTTTATGCTTGTATCTACATTTTTGTAATCATTAAAACTCAATGCATCACCTACCGAAATATAAGCCCAAGGAAGAGCAAAATTTAATCTAAAATTTAAATCATAAGTTTCAAAGTCGTTTGTCCCATCTTTTGCCTCTGAAATGCTATACCCCAAACCTGTTGATGATGAAATTAATTCATTAAACATATAGTCGTGTCCAAGTGTAACACCATGCCCTTTAGCATTTGTATCATTTGCAGTTGTGTCAGTATTATTTTTATTATTTTTAGAATCTGAAAAAGAATAACCGTAACTAAAAGAATTTTGGTCTCCTACAGAAAAATATCCTCCTATTCCTTGCATTAAAGAAAAGCTATCTGCATCATCCTGATAATCAGTCTTGCTTATCATTATATATGGGCTTAAACTTTGGTTGCCTAAATATGTATCCAAAGCAAGAGTTAATCCGTAACTTTCAAAATCATCCGTTCTTTCTTCTCTTTGATCTGAGCCTGTAAAGCTCGTGTTTATCATTAATGATGAATTTTCTCCTAAAGATCGTGTTGCTGTTAAACCTAAACTCTCACTATACGTTTTATCGTACTGTGCAGTATTAAATCCAATGACTTCATCAGAGCTACTTTGTAATCTTGTTTTTGAAACACTATTAACATTTTGATTGAAAACGCCGCCAAGAGATATGTCAGCATAAAAATTCCACAGATTAGGTGTTCCTCTTTCTTTAAGCGTAGATTCAATTTCATTTATTGTTTCCACATCTTCTGGTGTTAAATCTTCACTAGTTTTAATTTCTTCAATTATAGTTAAAGCTTTATTTGGTGAGTCTGCTTGGACTAAAACTGAAAGCAGATATAGTTTTATTTCAACATTATCTGGATAAAGCATATTTAGTCTTTCCAAGGTTGCAATGGTTTGTTTATAATTTCCAATTTTTCCTTGTTGCTGTGCATATTTTAAATTTAAATTTAAATCATTTGGGTTTTGTAAAATTTGCATATAGGTAATATTTTTTTCTGAAGAACCTGGAATTAAAATTTCTTCTCCATCAACTATGATTTTAGAGGCGCTAGTATCTGCAGCTATTTTTATGGTCTTCTCTATTTCACTAATGTTTACGATTTCTTTAACAGCTTCTTCCTGTTTTTTAATTTCAATATCAATATTATTTTTCTCTAAATTTTTTAATTTAGCAATTTTTACATTATCCTCATTTATAATTTTATCTTTTAAAACAAGTGTTTCTTTTGTTTTGCTGTCAATTTTAGGAGTTTTTTTTATTAAAAAAGTTTTTGCTAATTTGTCGTTGTAAACATCAGGACTTAATTTTGAATTATCAAAAAATCCTCTATAATATTCGTTTGAAGCACCAGCAGGTAATGTTCTTACAGTCTCTGCAAATATGCCCAATAAAAAAATTGAAAATAATACTAATGATATGCCATCCGTTTTTAGTTTTTTTTTAGGTTTATTTATTCTTTTTAATTTTTTTCTTTTCTTTTGACCTTTTTTTTTAATCATCTTTAGTCCAAATAAAATAAAAGAAATATGGAATGGTTGCAGGAATTATGCCAAACCAAAACCATTCATCCCATCTGAAACTCTTATCTGACCCTAAGTTACTAATTCCATTCCACCAAGTCAGATAACCAATAGCTACTATCCACGCTAAACTAATAGTTGCTGATATCTTTTCTTTTTTAGAAAGATTAATAGGAAATAATTTTTTAGTAGGTTCATCCATTTTTATAAAAGCATTTTATCAATTTAAATTACTTACCAGTCCAAATCCCATTAGCAGACATTGTTAATGTTTTTTCTTCTCCATTGGTTGCTGTCACACTATAGTTTGTTTCCTCATCATCTTTACCTATACACATGTCATAACCGGCTTCTTTTGTAATTATATCTCCTCCACCAAACAGCTCTTTCTCAATATCTTTTGAACTTTGACCAGTTGATGGAGCACTTATTAAAAAATCTGGTGAACAATTTTTAACTTCAGTTGTTCTATAATATTGACCATTATCTGAGTAATATTCTGTTTGTGCTAAGGATATTTGCTGCATAGCATTTTCTGCAGACTTTTGTTTTGTTCCTGAAATATAGCCGTTGTAACTAACAACACCTATTGATGAAAGAATTCCTATGATTACAACAACCACTAAAAGCTCAATTAAAGTAAAGCCTGAGCTTCTAGTGGTCATATAAATTTAAAACTTACTGCGCCCTTCTTACTCTATGGCTACTGTGTTTGATTTTACTACGCAAGCAAGTGGAGTACCCTCTTCAACTGTACATGTAGAAATAGTAACTTCAGTAGTGCTCTGACTAATCAGAGTGACACCTGCTTCAGTACTAGGCGTCCCTGCCGTGTCGCTCTCTACCACCGCTACAGTAGTTGGTTTGTAAGGATTTTTAAAATCAGCTAGAGCTTTTGCTCCTTGTTCTGTAGTTTTTGTTGTCTTATCATCACAGTCCATTTCAGTACTATCTGCTGCTTTGAATGCATTATCTTCAAGATTACATTTTGCTAATTCAGCCGCTATATATTTAACTACGGTTGCATGGTTTGATCCTGTCGCATTCTTTTTTGCTGATTTTGTATAACCAGTATAAGCAACAGTACCCACTGCAGCTAAAATTCCTATAATCGCTACAACCACTAGCAATTCAATTAATGTAAAACCTTTATTATTATTTTTCATATATAATTTCCTTTATTTTATTACTCTCTATTTTTTTGATATACTCTATATTAAATAATATTAACCGTATGAATATAAAAAAATTTACTGCATATACCAAGGAAATAGGTAAATGATGCGCCCATAATGGGTTCAATTTCTTGATTTATATATTAATAAATTAGTGTTATCACTTTTAAAATATGGCTTACAAAGTTAGCGAAAATGGAAATATCAGTACTGTTTTTCTAGATGGAGAAATAGACATGGATGTAACTGAGAAAGCTAAAGAAATTATTTTACCTTTAGTTGAAGCGGGCAAAGAAGTTCATATTAATTTAAAAGATGTTTCATATATGGATTCTTCAGGAATATCAGTTCTTATTGAAAGTCATCAAAAAGCACTAGAAAAAGGTACAAAAGTAATTGTAAAAGATGTTAGTAAATCTGTCTTAAAGGTAATTATGATGGCAAAGTTAGAGCAGATATTAAATCTAGAATAATGACTTTATCAGAATCTAAAGATTTTGTAGTAGACAGTTCCAATCTTAAAGAAGTCAGAATGTTTTCAAGAGAAGTTTTTGAAAAAATAAATTTACCTCAAGAACAAAAAGATGAATTAGTTTTAGCAATTGCAGAAGCTGCTCAAAATATAGTGAAGCACGCTTATAAAGGTATAGAAGAAACTAAAGATAAAATGCAAATTAAAATTTCTTTAAAAGATAGTAAATTAGAAATAGGATTTTTTGATAAAGGAAAACCTGTGATACCTGAAAATATTCAGCACCGAAAATTAGATGATATTAAGCCTGGAGGGTTAGGTACTTTTTTTATTAAACAAATTATGGATGAGGCTATTTTTAAAAAAAATCAAAAAGGTTGGGTTAACCATCTTGTCTTAACAAAAACAATCTAACCAATTAATGCTCCCACATTAAATATTGGTGCATACATCGCAATCATTAATCCACCAATCATAATTCCCATAAAAACAATCATGATCGGTTCTATTAAAGTAGACATATTATCTACCGCTGTATCAAACTCTTCTTCATAATAATTTGCAACAGAGGTAAACATTTCATCTAAACTTCCCGTTTGCTCACCAACAGAAATAAGTTGACTAAACGTTGGTGGAAATAAAGGTTCTTTTAAAAAAAGTTTTGTGAGTGTGTCTCCAGAGAAAACTCCTTTTTTAACATTCTCTAAAGCTAAAGTAACACAATCATTATTACTAACAGATTTAGCAATATCTATACTTTCTAATAAATTTACACCAGCGGCACTTAAATTACCCATGATCAATGAAATTCTTGCCAATAAAGATTTTAAAATCATATCTCCAAAAATTGGTAATTTTAAAATTTTTGCATGCCATTTATATCGAAACGCTGCATTCTTAGCTACGGTATACTTAAAGGCAGTAATAGTTACTGTGATAATAAGAAAAGTCATCAATCCACCCGTACCCCGCATAAAATCACTAGCAGCCAAAATACCCGCCGTTGCTCCAGGTAATGCAATTCCCATTCCATCATACATTTTTGCAAAAACAGGAACGACCTTAATTAACATGAATACCATTACCGTAATTGCTACCGTAAACATCACCATTGGGTACATTAAAGCACCTTTAATTTTTTTCTTAATTCTTTCTTTTTTCTCTAGTGATTCAACCAGTTTTAATAAAAAGACATCTAATTTACCACTAGCCTCTCCAGCTTTAATTAAGTTTACATAAATATTGTCAAAAATTTTTGGATAGCTTTCAAAACACTTTGATAAAGTTGTTCCTCCTTCAAGCTTTTTTTTAATCTCCGCAACAATTTCTTTTAGCGAAGGATTTTCAAGTTGACTAGCTAACATATCCAATACTTGAAGAATGGGTAAACCTGCTTTTACCATTGTTGCAAACTGTTTTGAAAAAATTACAATATCTTGAGGTTTAATTTTTTGCTTAAAAAAAGAAGATCCTTCACTTTTTTTCTTTTTTTTTATATCTTTTTTTTTGTTAGATCGAGCTAGATTGGTAATAATTACTTTTTGTTCTTTTAATTTGTGAGAAGCTTCATCTTGATTTAAAGCTTCAATTTCACCTTCTACATATTTGCCTGCTGAAATGCCTTTATATGTATAAAATTCCATTAATTATAATTATGAACTCGATAAAACACGTTCATATTCTCTAAAATTAAGATCTCCAGAAGCAATCATTCTTTTGCCCATTTCTTGCATGGTTTGAAAACCTTCTTTAATAGCAATTGCTTTTAACTCAGGTGTCGTTGCTTTTTTTAATATTGCTTCTTTAATAGGTTTTGTGACATTTAAAATTTCATAAACTCCCATTCTTCCTTTATAGCCTGAATTTTTACATTTTGGACAACCTTTACCCTTAAGTGCTTTAACTCTAGAAGCAAGTTCAGGTGTAAAACCAATATCAGTTAAAACTTTTGGATTTACATCATCGTCTGGCACTCTACAGTCATTACAAGTTTTTCTCGCCAGTCTTTGAGCCAAAATAAGAGAGCATGCAGCACTTATTAAATAATCTGGTGTTCCCATATTTTGTAATCTTGTAATTGTGCTTGGTGCATCATTAGTGTGTAGAGTACTAAACACTAAGTGTCCTGTAAGAGCTGCCTTTAAACCTATATCAACCGTTTCCTTATCTCGCATCTCTCCAATTAAAATAATTTCTGGATCTTGACGTAAAAAAGATCTTAAAGCTGTTGAAAAACTTAAACCAATATCATCTTTAATTTGAACTTGAGCCACTCCATCTAATTCATACTCAACCGGATCTTCGGCTGTTAAAATATTTAAATGAGGTTTGCTTACTTCTTTTAAAATACTATAAAGCGTAGTTGTTTTACCCGATCCCGTTGGTCCTGTAACAAGTATTAGACCTTGTGTGCTGTGAATATTTTTTCTTAAAATTTTTAAATCAGTTTCGTCAAAATTTAATTGTTCAAGTGTAATATCTCCCGCATCTTTATTTAAAACACGCATTACAATTCTCTCGTTATTTGCAGTTGGTAAAATTGATAAACGTAAATCAACTACTTTTCCTCCTATTTTAAAATTAATTGCTCCATCTTGTGGTAGTCTTCTTTCGGCAATATCTAATTTACCCATTATTTTAAAACGTGTTACCACTGCTCCATAATTGTCATGTAAAAATTTTGTATAATGGTCTTGCACTGAAAGCATTCCATCTAATCTATAACGAACTCTTGAATTAAATCGATAAGGTTCAATATGAATATCACTCACCCCTAATTTAATTGCTTCTGCTACAACAGCGGTACTGAATTTTATAACTTCAGATTCATTTTCTAATGCTTCAATATCTTCTTCTGGGGCTTTGTCGAGAACTTCTCCAGCGTCACCTAATTCAGAATCAAATGTTTTTGTTTTTTCTATGTTATCTTTATTTTCTTTTCTAATTGTTGCTGTAGTTACATCTCCACTTTCATTAAGAAGTTTTTCGATAAATTCAGAAATTTGAGATACTTTAGCCGCATGTAATTCTATATTTTTTTTTGTTATGGCTTTTAAATTTCTCATTAAACCAAGTTTAGAACTATCTGGTATTGCAATATGAAGTGTTTTACCGTCAACTTTAAACGGAGCAACAAAATTCATATTTATATAATTAGAAGGAAGTACAGTTTTAAAATCATCCGTAATATTAACTTTTGATAAGTCTACTACTTCAAGATTTTGTTCTTTAACAAGTACATCTAAAATCTTATCTTCATCAGTAAGTTTAAGTTCAAAGACAGCATCAATTTGAGATTTGTTTCCCTCGCTGCTTATTTTTTTTATATTGGGTAAATCTTTACCCGATATAATGTCATGATCGATTAAAACATTAATGAGATTAATTTCGCTTTCTCTGCTGATTTTAAGCATTTTATAATATCCTTGGTGCTATAAATATTAATAGTTCATCCAGTTTATCTGATTTACTTTTACCTTTAAATAGATTTCCTAGAACTGGTAAATTTCCCACACCAGGTGTCTGTGATTTGCTGCTAAATACTTTGTTCTTCTTAATTCCACCAATAACAACAATGTCTCCATCTGCTACTAAAAGTTTTGTTGAAATTTCCATTTTATTTATTGATGGTTCACCTGCATTTGCTCTATTTACAGTGTTATTGCTAACCATAATTTCTAATAGCACATTACCATCTCCGATAATACTCGGTGTAACTGTTAATTTTAACGCTGCTTCTTTAAATGAAGTATCTGCTCCTTCAGATCCAGTAGCTTGATAAGATATTTCTTCTCCTTGCGTGATTGTTGCAACCTGATTATCTAAAGTAAAAACTTTTGGATTGGATATAGTTTTGCCTTTGCCTAACACCTCTAAAGCTGTAATTTCTGCTTTTAATACTGCTGATCCAGTTTGTCTTAAAATACCTATGCCACTTGTTGCACCAACTGCTGCAAAATCTGTTAGAGCATCGGTCCCACTTCCTATGGCTGCTGATGAAGCGCCAGTTCCTGTTGAGGTGATACTGCTGGCACCTGTGCCACCTATTTTGTTACCCTTTCTTGAATATGCTCCACCTAACCTAGTTCCTAATGCTCGTTCAAAAGTTGAGTCGGCCTCTACTATAAATGCTTCAATTAAAACTTGTTTAGTTCTTACATCAATTTCTTTAATAACTTTATCAACTACATCTAAATCTTTTTCTTTTCCTCTTACGATTATGGATCTTGTAGTTGTTTCTTCTGTTATTTGAATTGGAGAATAAGAAGAATCTCCTACTGAAGTAAATAGTTCAGTTATAGTTTTTTTAGCTTGTGCAGGACTAATATAATAAAGTCTAAAAATTTCTGAGAGAATTGGCTCAACTGAATCCTCAAGTTCTACTTTTTTCTTAACTGCCGCAGCTCTTGTTGATTTATAAGTTTCTTGTCCAGTTAAAGTTGATGGAGTGTGTACTCTTATAAGATTGCTTGCCACATCAATATCAGCTGCAAAATTCTTCATATCTAATAAAGCATTGAATGCTTTGTCCCATGGAACACCAACTAATTCTGCTGAAATAGCTCCTGAAACTTCATCGCCTACTAATATATTAATTTCTCCAATTTTAGCCATTAGACTCATGGCTTCATTGTAATCTAAGTTTTGAAAATTAAGAGTTACCGTTTGTTTTAAAAGTCTAAATTCATCAGGTATAAGCAAATAATTTCGTGTTTTCTGAGATGATATTTTTTTTCTTTTTTCTAATAAATCTATATCGCCAATAGTAGGTTTTGGTCCCATTTCAACTGTTTTATCAATTTCAATTTTTCCAGATTTTTTAATATCATCCTTTATTAAAGGAGTATTATGTTTAAATGTCTTCGATTTCCCAAATTGATCAGAAGCACAGCCAGTTAAACTGAGAACTAAAAAAGAAAACAAGACAAATATTTTTATTAATTTAAAATTCATCAGTTTCCTTAATTTTATTTTTAAAATCAATTGTCATGTAGGTATCATCTGCCTTTTGAAATACTGCTTCGTTAAGTGTCATATCAACTAACCTTACTCCGTCACTTAATTCTTCGTGCAATTGCAAAGTTACAATTTCACCTGAAGCATTAACTAAAGAAACATAACTATCAAAAGTGCCTGAAATAATTCCAACAAGTTTAAAATTATATAAACTCATTTCTTCACGTTCCCCAGTTTGGTCTGTTGAAATTATACTTGTTCCACTTCCTAAAGAAGCATTTCCTGCGAAAGGATCATTTAAAGGCAATGGTTCTTCAATATTTTCTTTCACATCATGACTATCAGCTAATACATTGTTTTGAGTGGTACCTATAAAAAGCAACAGCAGAAATAAGTTTATAATTTTAAAAAAATTCATTTGCTAATCCTACAATAGTTAAAGTTCCATTAACTTTTATCGTCCCAGTTGTATTTCCTTGTATCACTTTTATTGATTCTTTGTCAAAATTAAGCATTTTGTTTGACAAAGATATTGCTCTTTTAAACTTAATATAGCCTAAAAAATTACCCGTAATTTCAAAATCTACAGGAATTTTATAATAAGCTATATTTTTGACACTTTTCTTCTTGGATGCTTTTTTCTTTTTCTTTTTCTTCTTTTTCTTTTTACCTAAAATATCTGATTTGTTAACTTCCTCTGCTTTTTTCTTTTCTATTTTTGAAATAACTAAACCATTTTGTCCTGCAAATTCACTTAAGGTTTGATAAAGTCCTTCAACTTCTGCTCTGGTGTGAAATAATGTTGAATATTTTTCAAAATCAGGTCCTAATTTTTTTATTTTATTTTTGTTTGCTTTTATTTTTTGGTTGAACTCGATTATTTCTTTTTGTTTAACAGTCATATCATCAAGTTGGATTTTTTTCTTATTTACAATCGGATTTAAAATGGAATAGTAAATAATTAGAAAAAAAATAATTGCTCCAAAAGCAATTCCACTTTTTATAAGAGTCTTTTTGTCAGCAAAAGTTAAAACTTTTGCTTTTAAATCCTCTATATTTAAATTATTTAAGTCCATTTTTTTTATACTTTTTTAATTTTAATAAAAATTCTAAAACCTTTTCTAGGTTGTCCTGCCGCATTCGAACTAGTTGGTAATTTCATTGAAACTAACGATGCTTGTTGAATTAATTTTTTACCACTCAAATTACCAATTAATCTTAAAATATCTTGATCACTAACAGCAATACCTTCAATTATTATTTGGTTTTTTCCGTTATAGTCTATAGTTTCAAATTTTACTCTTTTAGGTACGCTCGATGCTATTTGTGCTAAAACTCTATAACTAATTTCTTTATTTGATTTTAAACTTTTGCTTAATTTTAAGGTTGTTGTAATTAAAGCTAACTCTTTATTACTTTTTGCCTTTTCTTTTGTTTTAACAATGTGCATTGAAAGAACATTTTCATAATTATTTAATTTTTTGTTATAGGAATGAATATTCCAAAAAGAAAATGTGAAAAGTATTAAATAAACCCCTATTACTCCTCCTACTACCCCTTTAAATGCAAAATTTGAAACAGCTTTTATTTTCTTTTGTTTAATTAAACTTTTTCTATTTGGCAGTAAATTGATGTTTTTGACTGCAGTTACAAATTTGTAATAACCAAAGACATCTAATTTTCTAAAAGCAAGTCCAATAACTGTTGCTAAATAAGATCGATTTTGTAAATTAATAGCTTGTTTTAGTTGTTGTGGAACTATCAAGCCATCCAGTGGATCAAATAACTTAAATCCTGTATTAATTAAATCTTTTCTAAAAATTGATAAAAAAACGTCTACATTTGGTAGATCTGAAACTACTTTTATATTTCTAATTCTTTTTTCATATTTTGTTTCAAAGTCCTGTATCGCTTGTTTTACTTGTGTAATAAACCTTCTAACTAAGGCTTCTCTTTCTTCATGACTTTCTGACTCTAGTAAAATTTTTCTATCCTGACTTCTTAAAAAAATATCCGTTATAATTGGGTTATTATTATATAAAATCATTACATAATTTTCATCTAAACCAAATTCTAATACTGCGGTTAAATTAGTATCTTCTTTACTTTTAGCAATTTGATTAATTTGATCTACTGCTGATTTTAATGCAAAACATTTAACATCAATAATTACTGGATTAAGACCACTATTTTTAATTATTGAAGTATAATTATTTATGTCGGACAATTTTGATGCAACAAATAAAATATCCATCGTATTTTTTTTTTGATCTCTATTTATTACTTGATGAAAAATAGAGTAATCATCTAGGTTATCAGTTAGTTGAACCAAATTTTCCCAAAGTGAATTAGTGTCAATTGCTTTTGCCAACTCTTCTTCAGTCATTAACGGAGCCACTACTACACGGATTATCGCACTCGTTACAGGAATTGCAATTGCAGCATTTGTTGTTACTATTTTTGCTTTTTGTAGAGCAATCACTAATTCTTCACTTACTTTATCAGCGTTTTCTAAAACTGAAGCTTCATCTGGTAAATCAATGGGATGTATAAAAAATTTATCAAGAACCCACTGATTTTCTTTATTAGTTGAAATTTGAGCTAATCTAATTTCTTTATTAGTAAGCTCTATGCCTACAATTTCTTCTCCTTGGGCTGCCTTTTTTCCAAGTCTTGCTTTAAAAAAACTTTCAATCTTTCCTATAAACTGATTTTTTCCTAATGCAGAAATTTTTTGCGGTAAATCTTTTCTATTAAAGCTTGTTTTTTTTAATTTAATACTTTTAAGTTTTTCAAGAATGCTTAAATTTGTTTTTGACTCTGGGGCTTCTTTATTTTCCACTGAATCAGCAACATTTTGTGAAACAGCTACAGGTTCTATTTGTTTGGGTATTTCTACAACTGCAGATGTTGTTTGTTCTGATAGTACAGATGGTTCTTCGTTTGTTTTCTCTACTATTTCTTGATGAACCTGCTCTTCCTTTTTACTGTTTATATGAATATCATCGAACCATTTCTCTAATATCGGTATAGCTTCCTGAAGATTAGGTGTTCCTGATGAAAAAATTTTTTGTTTTCCATCAATATAAAGTCTACCAACAAAATTTTTTGATTTTAACTCACCTTTATACTTATCTTGCCTGATATATATGTGTAGCCTGCCATCTTTTTTATGTATTACTTCGTGATCGTTATTTCCTTCAATTTTAGGTTGTGTTTCTTCTTGATTTTCGCCTGATGTCACAGAAGACTGTGTTTCAGTAAAACTAGATTCACCCTGAGATTGATTTTCATCGATCTTAGTTTCTTCTTCTACTTTATCTATATCTATATTAATATTATCTTTATTTTCTTCATCCATAATTATTATAATAAATTTTTTTCTCTAACACCAAACATACGAATCTCTAACACAAAATAAGAATGTAATCATAAGTTGTGAACCTAAAATGGGTGATTTATCAGAAATAGCTAAATAATCAATTAAATCAACGTTTTTAATAGAAAATACAAAAATTAAAAATTTATTTA
>CAJQRZ010000062.1 GCA_905612435.1 uncultured Candidatus Pelagibacter sp. | reverse complement strand
AATTAATAGATGCATCTTCGTAATCTTTAGGTCTCATTAAATTATTAGATAGTTTAAAATCGATAAAAAAATCGTTAATATTTTTACTAATAATATAATTAGATTTAGTGTTATCAATTCCATTCAATGAAACAGAATAATTAGTGCCTTTATTTGGCAAATATCCAAATGCAATATTAATGTTATCTGTATGTCCAGTTCCTAAAGCTTGATTACGCTCATATATTAAAAAAATACTCATGTTATCAATATCTATATCTATACCAATTTCACTATTTACATTGTGTACAGCCCCTGAATATAATCTTTCACTAAAATCTGTGGTATTATCTGAAACATAAGCATATTTAAAATTAGAGGAACGACCTAAATCAACCATATATTCTAATTTACCATGTCTTTTTAGAGTATACTTAATTCCATAAAGATCGTCCCAATCATTTGCTAAACCCTCAACCATCGCTATCGATGCTCTTAGTTTTCTTGTACTTATGAGTTGATCTTCAACTTTAATTGCACCATTACCAGACTCTGTATATCCGTCTAATATAGTGTGCCCAACATCAGCTTGAAAAGAAGGAATTAAAGTAAAGTTATCTTTTTTAATTTCATCTTTGAATTTATTAGTAAAATACACTTGTGTACCAACTCTACTAGCTTTTATATGTTTGCCGTCTAAAACAGTTAGAATATCATACTTTAATTTACCAAAACCAATAATGATATCCTCAGATTTTGTGTCATTTTCAAGTGGGGTAGTAGAATAATAAGTAAGGTTGAATGTATCAGTATCTATATTACTTCCTCCCATTCCAACATCGACATTATTGTTGCCCATTCTAAATGCCAATCCTCTTATTCCATTATTATCAGTAAATTTATCAGCTCCAAGTGTAATTGCTTCAGTTCCAATCTTTTTAAATGAAGAAATATTTGTGTCTCCTACTCTTCCAATTGCAATACTTCCTTCGCTCCAAAAAAAGATATCTTGTTGTTTATCTTCTGTCTTTTTTTCAAGAGATGCTTGACGTGCAGTTATTTTTTTTGGAAGTTTATTAAACCAAGCATTTACCAATGGGTTATCTGATTTAAAGGCAGTGGTAAAATTATCTAAGTTGTTACTACTTTTATTTCTTTTTTTATATTCACGACCAATAGTTATAGACTGGCCATTTTCCACTTCTTCATTAACTGCAACTATTCTATCTGGAATTTTTTTAACCCAGTAATTTAATAATGGGTTTTCAAGTTGAGTGGCAGTATTAAAATTAAGATCAATATTAAGATTTGATAAATTTTGATTATCTTTATTTCTTCTTATCCATTTTATACGGTTTAAGGCGCTTTTAGTTGAATGATCAATGGTTCTTTTAGCAATCATGATTTGCACTTCTGCAATTCCAGTTCTGACACTATTTTCTGTAATTGGAGGACATTTTCCTTCAATAATATTAAAAGGACAAACTAAATCATATTCTAAAACATCTTCATCTTCATCGTTCATCGTGTACATTTTTAAACCATTGGTGCTAAATGTAAGTCCACTTGGCTGTGGAGCACCATTACCACTTTGAGATATCTGCGAGTATCCACTGATGTTGAATTCAACTGTACCATCAATTTTAAATGAAGAAGTAGAGAATGCCACATCAAGAGAAATCTGAGTTATATCTCTAGGATAATTGGTTCCTCCGTGATCAACAACCCAGAGTCTTTTTCCATCTGGACTAAAATCAAGTCCCTTGGCATTACCTACAGGAGTGGTAACTGAACCTGGATCCTGAAGTCTTATTCCAGCATCTGTAACAATTGATATAGTGCTTAAATCATATGCAATTGATAATTGATATTCTAATAACCTTACATAATGATTGGAACCAGAGCCACCAAAAAGTACAAATAATTTTTTTCCATCATTACTAAAGTCAAAACCTCTCAATCTATTTTTAGTTGAAGGAACAACAACAGTTCCAGCATTACTCCCATCTTGCAGATCATCATCATCAAGATTTGAAGTTGCATGTACAGCTGAACCTACAGGAAAATTACATGATGAAATATCGTAAGGTGAAGTTAAATCAAATCTAAATACTCTATCAGCGTTTGCATTAGCTGAGCCTGCGTTACTTCTGGCTACAAACAATATCATTCCATCATGAGAAAATTTTAAATCATGCATCCAATTTGTAGGACCATATTCACTTGATCTATTACCCTCACCATTGTTCAAAATACATCTTTCACCATCACCTGCATAAGTTTTTGTAGAGACATCAAATGGTGTGCTTAAATTATATTCACTTACATGCGAAAAAACATCATCAGCTGAATTATCTGGTGATTGAGATAATATGAACATTTTTGTTCCAGCAGGATTAAAATGAACACCACTTGGATCATTATTAGTGCCATCGGTAACTGCTGCCTTCTGTAAAAAAGTGTGCATAGCTGCAAATGAATTAGAGATTGGAAGCAATAGAAAAAAAATAATAAAAATTTTTTTTATTAAAGACATACAGTTTATTTAAGTAGTTAGTTAGTTGAGCTTATTTCTTACGTTTTCTTTTGTTCTTAGCTTTTTTTTTCTTCTTAGCTATTTTTTTCTTTGTTACTTTTTTAGCTTTTTTCTTTATTACCTTTTTCTTTTTCTTTTTAGCTTTTTTCTTTATTGCTTTTTTCTTTTTCTTTTTAGATTTTTTCTTTATTGCTTTTTTCTTTTTAGTTTTAGATTTTTTCTTTATTGCTTTTTTCTTTTTAGTTTTACCTTT
>CAJQRZ010000061.1 GCA_905612435.1 uncultured Candidatus Pelagibacter sp. | reverse complement strand
TTTAATAAACAAATCAACTTAGGCCTTGATTTACAAGGTGGGTCTTATTTACTTTTAGAAATTGACAATAAACCGGTAATTATTCAAAAATTACAAAATACTGTTTCTATTTTAAGAAAATATTTCAAAAACCAAAATATTAAATATCAAAATTTATTAATAAAAAATAATAATTCAATAAAATTTTTAATTGATGAAAGTCAATTACAATTAATAAAAGAAAAATTTGAAGATAAAGATAGTGATATTAATCCATATTATCCTCAATATAAAGCTCACCAATTTAATTTTGAAATCATTGATAATAGATTTATTTTAAAACTTTCAAAATATGGTTTAATTGAAGTTAAAAATTCATCATTAGACCAAGCTTTAGAAATAGTAAGAAGACGTATAGATGAGGTTGGCACAAACGAACCAAATATCTTAAAAAGAGGAAATGATAGAATTTTAGTTGAACTACCAGGCCTTGATGATCCAATGAGAGTAAAAAACCTTTTAGGTAAAACAGCAAATTTAACTTTTAGATTTATTAC
Source organism: uncultured Candidatus Pelagibacter sp. (assembly GCA_905612435.1). Lineage (GTDB taxonomy): Bacteria > Pseudomonadota > Alphaproteobacteria > Pelagibacterales > Pelagibacteraceae > Pelagibacter. The sequence continues at coordinate 5,300 of CAJQRZ010000061.1, read as the reverse complement.
ACAAAGTACTGAGGAAACATTTGGATCAGAAAAAATATTATTTGAAGATGGATCTGAAGAAGTCTTGGTTAGCAAAAGAATTATCCTTAGTGGTGATAACATACTCGATGCTCAACCTAGAATGGATACTCAAAATAATGAAACTGTTGTTTCATTCAGCCTTGATCGTGTTGGATCAAAAAGGTTTGCAAAAGCAACAACATCTGGAATTGGTAAAAGATTAGCTATTATTTTAGATGGAAAAATAGTGAGCGCTCCAGTAATTAGAAGCTCAATAGTAGGTGGCTCAGGTCAAATTAGTGGAAACTTTACTTTTCAATCGGCAACAGATTTAGCATTATTGTTAAGATCTGGAGCCTTACCTGCACCATTAAATATAATTGAAGAAAGAACTGTTGGACCTGACTTAGGTCAAGACTCAATTAATGCTGGTATATTTGCTTTATTAATTGGTTTTTTGTTGGTTATTATATTTATGTTTTTTAAATATAGAATTTTTGGTGTTATTGCCAATATTACATTGTTGATAAATTTATTTTTATTAATTGGTATTCTTACTTTATTTGAAGCCACATTAACTCTACCTGGAATAGCAGGCATCATTTTAACAGTTGGAATGGCCGTTGATGCAAATGTATTAATTTTTGAGAGAATTAAAGAAGAATCAATAAATGAAAAAAATAAAATAATTGCTTTTGACGCAGGCTATATAAAATCTAAAACTGCAATATTAGATGCTAATATCACTACACTAATTGCGGCATCAATTTTGTTTTTAATGGGTTCTGGACCTATAAAAGGATTTTCTTTAACATTAGGTGTTGGAATATTTACTACACTCTTTTCAGTGTACTTTATAGCGAGACTATTAACGTCTTTATACGTAATAAAAAATAAAGATAAGGAAAATTTGATATAATGAATAAAACTAACATCTCTTTTAATAAATTTTATAAATCTTTCAACATATTTTCATTGATGTTAGTTACAATTTCTTTACTTTTGCTTTTGGTAAAAGGTCTTAATTATGGAGTAGATTTTAAAGGTGGTACTTTAATTGAATTGAGAACTACAAATAATCAAATAACAATATCTAAGTTAAGAAAATCTTTATTAATTATGAATTTAGGTGATGTGAGTGTTAAACAATTTGGTAATGAAAATGATTTTTTGATTAAATTTGAAAAAAAAAATGATATTAAAAAGAATATTGAAAACAATTTTATTGGAGAAATCCAGAGTGATTTAGTTAAGTCTCTTGGAAATGGTTTTACTTTTAGAAGAGTTGAAAATGTTGGACCCAAAGTTAGTTCTGAATTGCTAAAATCAGGCATTATAGCAATAGCATTATCTTTAGCTGCAATGTTGCTCTATATATGGATTAGGTTTGAATGGCAGTTTAGTTTAGGAGCAATAATAGCACTATTTCATGACATCATAATAACCTTAGGTGTCTTTTCTTTATTTAATTTAGAAATAAATTTATCTATTGTTGCTGCAGTTTTAACAATAGTTGGTTATTCAATGAATGATACTGTTGTAATTTTTGATAGAGTAAGAGAAAATTTACTAAAGTTTTCTGATATAAAAATTTTCGAACTAACAAATATTTCTATTAATGAAACACTATCAAGAACAATAATCACATCTTTAACAACATTACTTGCACTGCTATCTATTTATTTTTTTGGAGGTGAAGTTTTAAAAGGTTTTTCTTTAGCTATGATTTTAGGTGTAGTCTTTGGAACTTATTCTTCTATATATATAGCAAACCCTATACTAGTTTTTCTAAGAGTTTCTCAAAAAACTATCCTAAAAGAAGATAAAGATTAGTATAAATGTTGAGCTGAAACCATTGCTAATAACATTGGTAATGATAATAGTGTATTTGTTCTAGAAAATAGCATTGCTGTTCTTGCAGACTTAGCTTTTACTTCTGGTTCACATTCAACAATACCTAAAGCTCTTTTTTGGTTTGGCCAAATTATAAACCAAACATTAAAAGCCATATATAAACCTAACCACATACCAATTCCAATTGCAGTAAACCATCCACCATTCACTACATTAAAACCTAATGTCATTGCATTATGTACATAACCTTCAACAGTTGCTAAAGCTAGACCTGATATTACTGTAAGTAATGCTGCCCATCTAAAGTAAAACAATGCAGCGGGAGCAATAACTTTTCCTATAGCAGGTTTTTGTTCGTCTGGTATTTTTCCCATATTAGGTATTTGAACAAAATTAAAATACCATAGTAATCCAATCCACATTATAGCAACAGTAATATGAGTTAATCTTAAAATCCAAGACCAAAATCTAACATCAAATTCAAATCCACCATTTTGAAAAAATAAACCTAAAAAAAGAATTATAGCTAAGGCTATAGAAGCGTGAATTGTTCTAGGTAGAGAGGATAATAATTTACTCATGATTCTTTAATGTATATACTAAATTTAATTATCTTTAAGCAGTTTTTTTAAACTTATCATTTATTATACCTTTTAAAAATTCCCCTGTATAACTGCCTTTTATCATACATATTTCTTCTGGTTTACCTTCAGCAATTATATTTCCACCTTTAATACCACCTTCAGGTCCCATGTCGACTATATAATCTGCAGTTTTTATTACATCTAAGTTATGCTCAATCACAATAACCGTATTACCTAATGCTACAAAAGTATGTAAAATTTCTAAAAGCTTTTTAATATCATGTTGATGCAATCCTGTAGTAGGTTCATCTAATATATACAAAGTTCTTCCGGTAGATCTTTTTGAAAGTTCTTTAGCTAATTTAATTCTTTGTGCTTCTCCACCAGACAGAGTTGTTGCTTGTTGCCCAATTTTTATATAGCCCAAACCTACTTTTTTAAGTGTAAGTAGTTTTGTTTTAATGTTTGAAATATTTTCAAAATATTCACAACCTTCATCTACTGACATATTTAAAACATCTGCAATACTTTTATCTTTAAATTTAATTTCTAAGGTCTCACGATTATATCTTGTCCCCCTGCATTCATCGCATTGTATATAAACGTCTGGTAAAAAGTGCATTTCATAAGTTATTACACCATCACCTTCACAAGCTTCACATCTTCCTCCTTTAACATTAAAAGAAAATCTGCCAGGTTTATATCCTCTTGTTTTAGATTCAGGTAATGCAGTAAACCAATCTCTTATTGGACCAAATGCTCCTGTATAAGTTGCTGGATTTGATCTTGGAGTTCTACCAATCGGAGATTGGTCAATATCGATAATTTTATCAATAAGTTCAACTCCTTTATAGTTCTTAAATGGTTTTGGAACTTTTCTCGCTTTATTATTTAAAGTTAAATTTAAAGCATGATATAAAGTCTGTAAGATTAAAGTTGATTTTCCACTACCCGAAACTCCAGTAACACAAGTAAAGCTTCCTAATGGTATTTTTAAATTTACATTATTTAAATTATTTCCACTAGCTCCGTTTATTTCTAAGAATCTGCCATTTTTTGCTAGTCGTCTTTTTCTTGGAATTTCAATAAATTTTTTATGAGACAAGTATTGTCCAGTGATACTATTTTTATTTTTTAAAATATCGTTATATGTACCCTGAGCTATAATTTCTCCTCCTTTGGTTCCAGCTTCGGGTCCAAGATCAATTATATGATCTGCGTTTTCCATAGTCTCAGTGTCATGCTCAATTACAATAACTGTATTTCCCAAATCTCTTAGTTTTTTTAAAGCATTAATTAATTTAATATTATCTTTTTGATGTAATCCAATTGAAGGTTCATCTAAAACGTACAATACACCTGTTAATCCTGAACCTATTTGTGATGCGAGTCTAATTCTTTGTGCTTCTCCACCAGATAATGTTCCTGATTCTCTAGATAAGGTAAGATAATCCAAACCAACATTAAGTAAAAAATTAAGTCTTTCATTAATTTCTTTTAAAATATGTTCAGCAATTTTGAATTGTTTTTTATCTAATTTTTCTTCTAATTCTTTAAACCATTTAGAAGCATTCAAAATTGATTTTTTTGTTACATCACTAATATTAAGATTATCAATTTTAACACATAAAGCTTCTTCTTTAAGTCTATTTCCATTACAACCTTCACAGTCTGAATCTGATTGATATTCTGCAATAGCTTCTCTTTTCCATTCACTATCAGATTCAAGAAATCTTCTTTCTAAATTATTAATAACTCCTTCAAAAGCTTTTATGTGAGAATATTTTTCATAACCATCATCATAAACAAATTTAATTTCATCTTCGTCAGATCCAAATAAAATTATATCTTTAATTTTTTTAGGAAGCTTTTTCCATTTTTCATTTAATGAAAAACTATAATGTTTAGCAATTGAAGCTAATGTTTGAGCATAATATAGTGTAGTAGATTTTGACCACGGCTCAATTGCTCCATCGGCAATACTTTTTTTTTCATCAGGAATAACCAGATTTGGATCTACATTTAATTTTATACCTATACCCTCACATTCAGCACATGCTCCATATGGACTATTAAATGAAAATAATCTAGGTTCAATTTCTTCAATTGTAAATCCACTTTCTGGACAAGCAAATTTTGTTGAATATATTAAATTTACACTTTTTCTAAAGTTTTGAGGTAACGTTTCGTCTTCATATTCAACAAATAATAATCCATTAGATAAATTTATTGCTGTCTCAATACTTTCTGCAAGTCTATTACCAAGTTTTGAGTTTAAAATAATTCTGTCTACTAAAACCGAAATATTGTGTTTAAGTTTTTTATCTATTTCTGGAGCTTTTTCAATGTCATATAATTTTCCATCAATTTTAATTTTTCTGAAACCTCTTCTTTTATAACCAAGTATATCTTTTTTATATTCACCCTTACGTCCACGAACGACGGGTGCATACAAGTATATTGTCGATTTTTTTGGAAGTTTTTTTATTAAATCAACAATTTGAGTTATAGTTTGAGACGTAATCCGCTTACCAGTAAAAGGAGAGTAGGGGATGCCTGCTCGAGCAAATAAAACTCTCATATAATCATATATTTCAGTAACCGTAGCAACAGTTGACCTTGGATTCTTAGAGGTATTTTTTTGTTCAATTGCTATTGCAGGGCTTAATCCTTCAATAAAATCAACATTAGGTTTTTTCATTTTATCTAAAAATTGCCTTGCATATGCAGATAAACTTTCCACATATCTTCTTTGACCTTCTGCATAAACTGTATCAAAAGCTAAAGATGATTTTCCAGATCCCGAAAGGCCTGTTATCACCACAAATTGATCTTTAGGAATTTCTAAAGAAATATTCTTTA
>CAJQRZ010000060.1 GCA_905612435.1 uncultured Candidatus Pelagibacter sp. | reverse complement strand
TTAATTTTAGATGAAAGGTTTTCATCTGTATCATCAATGATTGTGTCTATATTGTTAGATTCCAAATGTTTAAAAATATTGTTTGCTTTATCTAAAGCTGATGTATCGTTTTTATTGATCATTGGAATTATAGCAAGTTCATAAGGGGCTACAGAAAATGGCCATTTCATTATTTCTTGCTTATCGTCATATTTAGCCTCAATAATGGCACCAACTAATCTTGATACACCAATTCCATAAGATCCCATTTTAACAAAATTTTTTTTCCCACCTGGAAGATCAACTGAAGCATTTAAAGGTTTTGAATATTTATCACCAAAATAAAAAATGTGCCCTACCTCAATACCTTTTGTTATTAATCTATTTTCTTCAGAAACTTCTTTTTCAAATTTTTCTTTGTTAAATTTATCATCTGTAACAGAATAAAATTTTTCATATTTTTTTCTTAAAATTTCTAATGATTTTTTATCAATAGTAGAGTCTGAGTTGTCTAAATCAAAAATTCTTTTGTCGGTAAAGATTTTACTTTCACCAGTATCAGCTAAAATAATAAACTCATGAGAAAGACTTCCTCCAATAGGTCCCGTGTCAGCTGCCATTGGTATGGCGGTAAGGTCTAGCCTTTTAAAAGTTTTTAAATAAGATAAAAAGAATTTATTATAAGAATAAACTGCCTCATTATCACTTACATCAAATGAATAAGCATCTTTCATATAGAATTCTCTACATCTCATAATTCCAAATCTAGGTCTGACTTCATCTCTAAATTTCCACTGGATATGGTATAAAAGTTGAGGTAAGGATTTGTAGGATTTAATACTTGATCTAAATATATCAGTAACTAATTCTTCATTTGTTGGTCCATAAAGCATTTCTCTGTCTTGACGGTCTTTGATGCGAAGCATTTCATCTCCATAATCATCATAACGACCACTTTCTTTCCAAATCTCACTAGACTGAATTGTTGGCATTAGTATTTCTTGAGCTCCAATTTTATTCTGTTCTTCTCTTACTATATGTTCAATTTTTTTCATGACTTTAAAACCAAGGGGTAACCAAGAGTAAATACCAGCTGAAGATTGTTTAATCATACCAACTCTAAGCATTAATTGATGGGATTTAATCTTTGCTTCTGAAGGGTTGTTTTTTAAAATTGGTATGAATGATTTCGATATATACATGCTACTTATTATGATTTTTAAATCAAAACATTCAATTAAATTTTTACCAAGTTAATGTTTGTGAATGGTCTTTTTCCAGTTATTTCTTTAGTATATTTTTTACATGTTATTTTTAAAGCATCAATTAAGTTGTATTCTTGTTTTTTACTTCCTAGTGAAAATGTTTTTGTTGTTTTTGCAATTACCTCTTCTAAACCATATATAAATTCATCAACATCATAAACAGGCAAACCTCTAAAAGTTAATATTGGTTTTTTATGAATATTTTTTTTTGGCGTTATTAAAATTGTAACTTCCATATATCCATTTGCGCTTATGTTCTTTCTATCTTTGATAGATTGAGAATCCTCTTCTACGGTAATTTTTCCATCAAGATAGAGTCTTCCACTCGGTGCTTTATCAAAAACATGTGCTTTTCCAGGGAACAATTTTACAATATCCCCATTTTCTACTTGTACAGGGTTAGGAACTTTCATTTCATGGGCAAATTTCATATGTTCGATCATATGTCTGTGCTCACCATGAACAGGAATGGCACATTGTGGTTTTACCCAGTCATACATTTCTCTAAGATCCTCTCTATTCGGGTGTCCAGATACATGAACAAATTCACTTTCTTCAGAAATAACTTCAATACCATCTTTGACTAATTGGTTATGCAATTTGTATAATTTTTTTTCATTTCCTGGAATAATTTTAGATGAAAAAATTACAGCATCATCTTTTTCAATAAGTACATCTGGATGGGTGTAGCTAGAAATTCTCATCAAAGCAGCCATTGGCTCACCTTGGCTACCTGTACAAAGATAAACTATTTTTTCTCTAGCAATATTTTTTGCTTCTCGTGGATCTATAGGTTCAATAACATTTTTTAAATAACCACATTGTCTGGCAGCTTTAAATATTCTATGCATAGATCTTCCAACTAATGATATTTGTCTTCCAGTTTTTTCTGCACAATAAAAAGCCGTTTCCATTCGAGCTACATTTGATGCAAAAGAAGCAATAATAATTCTTTTTTTAAGACTGCCCATAATGTTAAGCATGTTTTTTCTTACGTCTAATTCTGAACCAGCTTTTCCCATGCTAAATACATTTGTTGAATCACAAATCATAGCAAGAACACCTTCGTTGCCAATTTCTTTAAGTCGATCAGAATTAATTTTTTCACCAATTAGTGGTTCTGGATCAATCTTCCAGTCACCTGTATGTAATATTACTCCTGCTGGAGTTTTAATTCTAAGACCATTGGGTTCAAGAATTGAATGTGTTAAAGTTATATATTCAATTTTAAATGGATCCAAGTTAACTGTTCCATTTAATTGAACTATATTTAAGTAACTTGTTACATCTATATGTTTTTCTTTAAATTTTTCTTTTACTAAAACAGCTGTAAATGGAGTTGCAAAAATTTTGCATTTTAATTCAGGCCAAAGATGTGCAATTGCACCAATATGATCTTCATGTGCGTGAGTTAAAATAATCCCCAAAAGGTCTTCTTTTTTATCAATTATAAATCCAGGATCAGGATAAATTAAGTCAATTCCAGGTAAAGTATCATCGGCAAAAGTGACACCAATATCAACCATGATCCATTTATGTGCGCCTGGTTCTCCATAGGCAAACAAATTCATGTTCATGCCTATTTCTCCAGATCCCCCCAAAGGACAAAATAATAATTCGTCTTTCATATTTATTTAATTAAAGTGATCGCTTTGATAAGGCCTTTAACCGTAATATCTTTATTTAATATAACTTTCGCATTTATTGAATTTTTAAACAAATTAGAAAATCCCCCAGTAATTATAATTTTAAAGGACTTCTTAGTCTCTTTTTTAATTAAATTAACAATATTGTCAATTAAACCCGAATAACCCCAAAAAAAACCAGCTCTAACAGCACTAATCGTGTTTAAACCAATAACTTTTTTTATTTTTTTTAAATTTATATTGGGTATTAGCGTTGCCTTTTTCGTCAAAGTATTAAGCGATAGTTTAACACCAGGAGCAATAACACCACCATGATAAGTGTTTTTAATCAAAACATCAAAAGTTGTAGCGGTACCAAAATCTAAAATTATAAAATTATCTTTATTATTAATAACACTAATTGCATTAGCTAGTCTATCTGAGCCAATTTGTTTATAGTTAACTTTAATTTTAATTAATTGATTTAGTTTAA
>CAJQRZ010000059.1 GCA_905612435.1 uncultured Candidatus Pelagibacter sp. | reverse complement strand
CAAAAGAGTATAGTTTTGAACAAGTTTTTATTAAGGGACTAGCGGATGATGGTGGTTTATTTATTCCAAAATATCTAAAAAAATTATCAGAAGATGAATTAAATTCATTGAGTAAATTAAGTTATCAAGATCTTGCAAAAAAAATTATATTCCCTTTTATTGGAAATTTTATGTCCGAAAGCAAATTATCAGATGTAGTCAATAAATCTTACTCAGAGTTTAGAAAAGAGAATGTTGTCAATCTTATTAAAATTGGAGATACAAATGTTCTAGAACTATTTCACGGTCCTACACTAGCGTTTAAGGACATAGCAATGCAATTATTAGGAAATTTTTATGAATATTACCTTAGTAAAAACAATAAAAATATAAATGTTATTGTTGCAACATCGGGAGACACAGGTGCCGCAGCTATAGATGCTATTAAGGGAAAGAAAAATATGAATATATTTGTTCTGCATCCATACAATAAAGTTTCGATTGTACAAAGAAAATTAATGTCGACAGTTAAAGATAAAAATGTTTTTAATATAGCAATAGAGGGTAATTTTGATGATTGTCAGAACTTAGTTAAGTCTATGTTTTCAGATAAAAGTTTTTCTAAATCAATTAATATGTCGGGTGTTAATTCAATAAATTGGGCAAGAATTATTGCTCAAACTGTATATTATTTTTACACTTATTTTTCATTAAAAAATGAAAAACAAATAAATTTTTCTGTACCTACTGGAAATTTTGGGGATGTCTATGCTGGTTATTTGTCTAAAAAAATGGGCCTTCCAATAAATAAGCTTATCGTTGCAACAAATCAAAATGATATTCTTCATAGAGCGATATCTAATGGAAAGTATGAAGCAGAAAGTGTATTTGAAACAATATCACCAAGCATGGATATTCAAAATGCAAGTAATTTTGAAAGATTAATTTATGACTTGAATGATTATGACGATGTTGAAACTAAAAATGTGATGACAGGAATTAAAGAGAAAGGGAAATATATTATTCCAAAAAAAATGCTTGATAAAATTAAAAAAGATTTTTTATCAGCAAGTATGGATGAGAGTGAAATCTTGAATGTTATCAAAGAAACTTATGAAAAATATAAAATTATATTGGACCCCCATAGCGCAATAGGCCTTGGTGTTCTAAAAAAAATTAATATGAATGGTAACAATGTTGTTTTGGCAACTGCTCATCCTTGTAAGTTTCCTGATGCAATTGATAGATCTATTAATATTAAACCAAGTCTCCCTAATAAATTATTATATGTTATGAGTAAAAAAGAAAATTATGATATAATTAGCAATAATCTAAGTAAAATAAAAAAATATATTAAGGAAAAAATACAATGAAGTTAAAAGAAAATGACACCATTCCTAATTCTGAAGTTTTCATTATGGAGAGTGGAAACCCAGTTAAGAAAAATACTGCAGAATTTTTTAAAGGTAAAAAAGTTGTTTTATTTGGTTTACCAGGGGCTTATACATCCGTTTGTTCTGCTAAGCACTTACCAGGTTATGTAGAGATTTATGAACAGTACAAAACAAAAGGAATTGACTATATTGTATGCATATCTGTGAACGATCCTTTTGTAATGGATGCGTGGGGCAAGAACCATAATGTTGGAGATAAAATCGTAATGATGGCAGATCCTTTTTTAAATTTTACAAAATCAATAGGTGCAGATATTGATAAGAGCGCTAGAGGATTAGGAATTAGATCGAATAGATACACAATGTTAATTGACAATTTAAAAGTTGTTAAATTGCAGGAAGAAAAGGATGCTGGATCTTGTGAAATATCAGCAGCTGAAAATTTTTTAAATTTAGTTTGATTCAGCCGCTTTTTTAGCGAGAGAATCTACCTCTTCGTTAAGAGTATTCCCTGCATGCGCTTTAATCCATATCCAATTTATTTCAAAGGATTTAGTTAGTTCGTAAAGTTCTACCCATAATTCTTTATTTTTAACATCTTCTTTTTTGGAAGTTTGCCAGTTATTTTTTGTCCATTTATGGATCCACTCAGTGATTCCTAATTTGACATATTTAGAATCAGTATATATCTCAACTTTTTTATCTTTATTAATTTTTTTAAGAGCATTAATGGGAGCCATTAATTCCATTTTATTATTAGTTGTACTTTTTTCGCTTCCACTTATTTTTAAAACTTCTCCATCATCATTTATTATAGCTGCCCATCCACCATCTCCTGGGTTATCCAAACATGAACCATCTGTATAAATTTTAATCATTAATTATAATAATTTTTAAAACTATTTAAATTATTGTGAATGATTAGTTTTTGAAAATATTCTTTAGGATCTTTAATCTTAATCAGCGCTGTTTTAGGAGTATTAATGTAATCATAAACTCTAGTCAAAAGGTATCTTAATGCAGCGCCCCTACACAATACGTTTAAAGCATCTTTTTCTTTTTGATAAATTTTCTTAACACTTTGATACCCTTTGATTAAGTTTTTAACTTTTTGATTATTTAAAACAAATTTATGATTTTTTTTATCAAAACATAATGCATTTATACATATTGCAATTTCATATATTGAATAGTCATTACATGAAAAATAAAAATCTATAAATCCAGCAAATTTACCTTTATTAAAAAAAATATTATCGATAAACAAA
>CAJQRZ010000058.1 GCA_905612435.1 uncultured Candidatus Pelagibacter sp. | reverse complement strand
TTTCTTACTATCAAGTTTTAAAATTAATTTGTTATTTTCATAAATAAAATTATACTTGTTCAAAACAGGGGAATTTTTTAGAGTTAAAAAATTATTCAATTTACGTTCATTTGGATTTCTCTCAATCAACCTTGCTTTTTCTGGTTCAATGTTTCTTGAAAAAGCAAATATTCTATCATTCAGAATGCCTAGATCTTTTTTTATCTCACACAATTTAATACTTTGAAAAGACAGTGATTTTACAGGACAATAATTAATTGATGAAATTAAAAAGCTCATATATATTTTTATGATAAAATAAGAAATAGAAGTAATGAAGATCTACAGAAAATTTTTAATCCTGATTCTACAAAAAAAAGAAGTTTCTAGTCGATAATAATAAATAACTATTTTAAATATTTTCTGTAAACAAATATTACTGCAAAAACAATTATTAACGCTGCAATACCTTGCTCTCCTAAACTATCAAGCAGGTTAATTAAGTTTTTTGTAACCTGTGAACCAAAAAAAGCAACATTTGGGCCAAATAATATTTCCGCAATCACTGATACACCTAATAAAAGAACTCCTAATTCAAGAAATTTATTTAAATACGAAGTTATTTTTGAAATCCAATTATTCATTATTTTTTATCCTGTTAAAAAATCCCTAACCTTGAACATTTTAAGATTAGGGATTTGTGTTATTTATTAGCAACCTAAGAGGGAGTGCTAATCTTTACTATACTTATTTATATAAGTTTAGAATGATAATAGCGGCTATTAAACCAACTATACCAGCATCACCCAAACCTTGAACTAGGTCTATAATATTGCCAGCAACTCCACCTACGAATGGAACATTTCCACCTAGTAGAGAAACAACAATGCCCAAACCAAGCAAAGCTATAACTATATTAGTTAAGCTTACTATTGTTCCTGTTAATCCTTGTAATATTTTCATATTAGCTCCCTTTGTTTGTTAACTATCGAATCAATTTCAATAGTAATTTACTGTAACAATAATAACTCCTATTGATAGGATTGATTATTGTTTTATTACAGGCTTTTTAAAGTTCATTTTGGGTCAAATAAAAATTAACATCTTCATTTATAGTAATTTAACTAAAAAACTCGATGCCAAACTCGATTTAAAAGAGATAAATCAAATACTCAATTCTAGTGCTTTTGTTAAGATTTTACCACGAATAACAAGAAAACCATTCGTACCTCTAAATCTTTGAATAATCCAAGTAAGGTTTTAGAAAGTTTCATAACATCTAATGACATTGTAGGCCAAATTTTTTAAGTCTCCAATAATTGTAGGGCCATGGAGTTAAAAATCCTATAGTTAACATAATGGGTACCACCCAATAGGTAAGTTGGGCTCCACCTGTTAAATAATAATCTGTCAAATTCATCGTTATTTCCATACTCACCATTGAAATAAAGCTCATCCCACAAGCTGTTTTTAATGCACTAAGAAAGTTAAAATTTTGTCTAATTAAAATAAAAGTTTCAAGCATAATACTTGATAATAAACCATTAATGATTGCCAAAATCATTATACCAATAACAGGAAAAGGGATTTGAGTTAGTTGAAAAAATAGTATTGTTCCAAAATCTCCAATTGCACAACCAAAAACACACCACATAGTGTTATTGGCACTTTTTCTCCAGCTATGTTTACAGGTCCAGTGAAAGTTACTAGTTGTCATTGGTTTATTTACTTATGTTAATTTGGTGTTGATATATATCATCTGGCCAAAAGCTTTTTATGTAAGCTAATACTGAATCAATATCTTTGTCTTTAAGTTTGTCTTCAAAGCCCAACATTTTTCCCTGATAATTTTTAACTGATTTTGCCAAACCATACTTAATAATATTATGAAGAGTAGCATCATCATGATGCCAAGTATGACCTGTGCCATTTAAAGGAGGTGCTTTTCTATGGCCATCTTCATCCAATTCTTTCCAATTTTCTGCACCTACTAAATTAACTTGGTGACAACTTACACAATTATTTTGATACACAATTTTTCCTCTAGCAATCATTAAGTTAGAATCTCTAGTTATAGGAAAATGATTATGAGAGTAGGAGATGTCACTTAGAACTAAAAAAAATAATAAAATTATAATTCTTCTCATAATTTATTATTATATGTTAGTTCTGATAAATAAAATCCAATAAACATTGTAATTACAAAAATTACTGAGCTTGTATTTAATAAAGCCAAAGATGCAATTGCAGGTCCAGGACACAAACCAGCTAAACCCCAACCAGCTCCAAAAAGTGAAGAACCAATAATTAATTTTTTATTTAATTTTTTATTGTTTGAGTAGGAAAAATTGTCTGCAAAAACAGGTTTCTTATTATTTTTAAATAAATGAAAAAAGGGTGACGAAACTATCAAAGCCCCAATCATAACAAATGCTAAAGATGGATCCCAATCATCAGAAATATTTAAAAAACCTAAAACTTTTGCAGGATTTATCATTTGCGAAACTGTAAGACCTACTCCAAAAATTATTCCAGAAATTAAAGATACAACTCTGCTCATATTATATTTTTGATTAATACGGTTAAAATACCAACAATCATAAAAGTTACTGTTGCAACAATAGATCTTAAAGAAAGTCTACCAATTCCACTTATACCGTGACCACTAGTGCATCCGCCACTAATTCTGGTTCCTGCACCGACTAACAGTCCAGCTATAGCTAATAAAAGCAAAGAATTTGAGATAGAAATATTGATTTCTTTTTGTGTAATCAATTTATAAACAATAGGAGCAATAATTAATCCAACAAGGAATAAAAAATTCTCCATTCTATTATTTTTTGATATTAAAAAATTACTAGCGATTCCACTAATTCCAACTGAACGACCATTGAAAACAAAAAATAGAATTACAGCTAAACCAATTATCAATCCACCTGTGAATGCAGTTATAGGTGTAAAATTTACTATATTCATATTAGTTTAAGACCTTCTTTTTTCCAATTTTTAAGTCCGCCAATTAAATGGAAGCAATTAGAAAATTGATAAGATTTAGAGAGCTGAACGGCTAGAGTAGATCTATGACCATGCGCACAGTAAAATAAAATTCTTTTATCTTTTAGAGTGTCTTTATTTTTTTGAAGGTAATCATTAATTTTAGGAAAACGAACTACAATACTATTTTTGATCATTCCTTCTTTGTCAATTTCGTTTTGTTCTCTAAGATCAATTAAAACTGATTGATCATCTTTTTTAATTTCATTAAATTTACCAGGTTCAATTCCGTTATTTACTTTTTGTTTATTAAAATCTATGCCAAGCTTTAAATTACTGGTAACTGCTACATCCATCATACTTGGATTGGGTAAGTTAAGATTATTCATAATTTCAATATATTCATCTGGAGAGCTCACTTGTAATCTTGGGTTAAACTTTTTTTCTTCAATAATAGTGCTAACCATTTCACCTTTATAATCATGTGCTGGATAAACTAATGTTTCGTCAGGTAATATTAACAACTTATTAAAAATTGAATTATACGAGTCTCTTGCATTTCCATTTTGAAAATCAGTCCTGCCAGTTCCTCTAATTAATAAAGCATCACCAGTAAAAACTCTGTCATTCATTAAAAAACTAAAACTTTCGAGGGTATGACCGGGTGTATAAACGGCTTGTAATTCTAAACCATCTATTTTTATTTTTTCTTCATCAGCAACTTGCATTGCAACAACATCAGCTGGTGTCTTATCACCCATCACAGTTACACAATTAGTTTTGTCTCTTAGTTCAGCAATCCCAGATATATGATCTGCATGAATATGAGTGTCTATAACCTTGACTAGTTTTAAGTCTAATTCTTTTAAAAGCTTAATGTATTGTTCAACATTTTCTAATACAGGATCGATGATTAGAGCCTCCCTTCCTTTAGCAGAGGCTATAAGATAGGTATAAGTACTTGATGTTTTGTCAAATAATTGTCTAAATAACATAAGAACACATTATCACATAAAGATTAATTAAATACACCCCCTCAAACTAGTGACAAATAAGATAAATCAAATGGTCTATTTTACTATTTTTTGATAGATCAAAGTTTGAGGTTGTATGAACAAAGAAAATGCAAGTAAGCTGTGGAAAATGATTCAGGAAGCTGGAGATTATTTACTCTGTCAGCGGGACACAGTGGTTGGCATTGGTTGACCTTGGTTCACAGTAGTTATGCGGACTATTTAAAATTCATTAGAAATAAATCGCATAGAGATTCAATAATAATTGCCATCAAACTAGTACAAAAACTAGTACATTTAGAGATAAATCAAATTGTTAATTTATATTAATCAACTTTTGTGAGATATACTTATAGCAAAGTTACACCATCTACTTACTCCATAATTTCTATATTTTTCAAGTGTATTCCAAAGAGAAATGTTCAATATTTTTTTAATTATACTGTCACTAATATGATGAGGATAATAATCTCTTGTAGGTTGTAACTCAATAT
>CAJQRZ010000057.1 GCA_905612435.1 uncultured Candidatus Pelagibacter sp. | reverse complement strand
ATTTTTTTTTGTTCCCACTTTTTACCAGTGATGGAAATCATTCTTTAATAGAGGTTGTTTTCTTTATAATTTGATTAAATCCTGAACTTTTATGAGTAACAAGAGTTTCAGATCTATAGTTATCTTTATTTGATTGTATACCACTTAAGACCTCACTTGTTGTTATGCCTGTAGCACAAAATATAGAATCTCCTCTTACAATTTCATTTAATTCATATTTCTTATTTAAATCAACAATACCCATTTTTTTTGCTTCACTTATGTCCTTGTCATTATCAAAAATAAATCTTCCTTGAAAATGACATCCATATGAATCAAGCGCTGTTGCTGCCAAAACACCTTCTGGTCCACCTCCAGTACCTAAGAAAATATCAACATTATATTTAGGATTTGATACGTAGAGTGCACCAAGAACATCACCATCAGTAATTAATTTAACTTTAACTTTTAATTCTTTTAATTTTTGAATAATATTTTTATGCCTGGGTCTATCCATCACACAAGCAGTAATTAATGAAATATCTTTATTCATAAAATCTGCTAAATTAGAAATATTTTTTTGTAATGGATTGTCTAAATCAATTAAACCTTTCTCAACTTTACCAGTTGCAATTTTTTCCATATAAGTTTCTGGCGCGTTAAAGAGATTTCCTTTTTCTGCTATTGCTATTACTGATATTGCACCAGGTAAATTATTTGCAGCAAAATTTGTACCCTCTAAAGGGTCAACAGCTATATCAAAATTTGGACCTTTTTTATTACCAAGTAGTTCACCAGTATATAACATTGGTGCTTCATCTAATGAACCCTCACCTATTACTACTTCACCACTCATATCTATTTTATTTAATTCAAGTCTCATAGCATCTACAGCTGCTTGATCAGCAGCAAGTTTGTCTTTTTTTCCTACTAAATACGAGGATGCTAAAGCAGCTTTAGAAGAAACTTTAATAAGTTGATCAATGAATTTTGTATCAATAGTCATTAAATTTTTTCATCTATAGACTCAGCAGAATTTATGTTATTTTCAAATTCTTTTAGACGTTTATAGACACTCGCTAATTCAATGATTGCTGGCCAAGATCTTAAAATATATTGGATAGATCCTTCAAATTTATTAAAAGCTCTAATGATTTGTTGCATAACTCCAAGTGTTACAACACCAGCTACTATTGCTGGTGCTAAAAAAACATATGCTGAAAGTACATTTGCTTGCAAATAACCAATACGAGCTATATCAAAAAATAAATATCTAAAGAAACTTAAAAAATGAATTTTACGAACATCATCGAATAGTTCTTCTAAAGTTTTAGGCCTAATTGTTGCATCGTCTTCTGCAATAACTAGAAATTTTCTATATGCAGCTTCTTGTTTTTGTAAATCATATTCAACACCAACAAGTCGTAAAATATAACCTAATAATACAAGAAATATAGTTCCTGCAATTGTCCATAGTAAAGCTCCAGTCACCAAACCATAGTCCCAATCGCCGAAAAAGAATATTGGAATACTAATACTTAACCCAAATAAAATTGGTGTAAATTCAATAAGTATCATTATTGCCTCAATTAAACTTGTACCAAGGTTCTCCATTATACGTGTAAATTTAATTGTATCTTCCTGAACTCTTTGTGAAGCCCCTTCAATCTTTCGGGCTTTATCATAAACACTATGATACCAATTTACCATTGCTGTACGCCATCTAAACAAAAAATGAGAGGTAAAATACTTTATTACAACATAAACACCCACGTATATTCCAGCCAAAGTAATAAATGATAGTAATGCAGCAAAGTATTCTTCAATTGTTATTGAGTTTGGAGCAGATAATGCTTTTTGTATCATATCATAAAATGTACCAAACCATACATTAATTTTGACATCTATCTTTACTTGAAACCATAAAGATAAAAGAATTGTTAAAGACCCTATCCAAGACCATAATCGCCACTGCTTTTGTGTAAAAAATTTAAACATAAATTTTTATTTTGTAAAATTATCCGAATAGGACTTTTTTACTATTTTTCTTATTTTTGGTTCAATTAATTCAAAATCAATTTTATTTTTTTTGGCATAATCTATTGCTAAATCTTTACTTGAAAATTCTAAATTTAATTCTGAAAAAGTATCATCCGAACTTTCCCACCCCATTAATGGATTAATTGTTGAGTTATTTGTATAGAATTCAATAATCCATTTATTAGATTTTGCCATACCAGACTGCATTGCAGTTTTACTAGGTAAATAAATTTTTGCTTTTTTCATAAAATGGTCGGGGCGGCAGGATTTGAACCTGCGACCCTCTGGTCCCAAACCAGATGCGCTACCAGGCTGCGCTACGCCCCGAGTTAGTTGCTTATAGCCCAAAACCTTACTAATTCAAACATTAAATGAAAGTAGCAATAATAGTAAATATAAATATTTGTAAATCAGCTTATTGTATATACAAAATAGAATATGATTGGATTTGAAACAACTGGAAATGCTACAGTTACAGTTTTTGATAATGAACCTGTGTTAACAACTGACCCATGGGTATTCGGTAATCCTTATTTTGGAAGCTGGGGACATAAATATAAAATACCAAAAGAACAACTAGAAAATATTCAGAACTCAAAATATGTTTTTTTATCACATGGCCATCCTGATCATATAGATCCAGAATGATAATAGCTGATCATCACGGTGATAGAATTTATAATTCTCTTAAAAAAAGTTATGATTGTATAAAATTAAAAAGCAATACGTGGTTTGAAATTTCTAAAAATGTTAGAATAAAAACCTTTGCAGATTGGAATCAAGATTCTTCATTAATAATTGAAATTTTAAAAAAAAATGTATTGTTTAATTTAAATGATGGTCAAGGATTAGGATGGTCTAAAACTATTAAAAATTTAATTAAAAATTACGATAATAAATTTCTTTTGAAGCTAATAAATTGGGGTGATGCAGACATGATTAATTTTTATAATAATAATCATTTTATATTACCTTATGCTGCTAATAAAAATCCTTGCGGTAAATCCTA
>CAJQRZ010000056.1 GCA_905612435.1 uncultured Candidatus Pelagibacter sp. | reverse complement strand
AAAACTATTAAAATAACTTTACAAAACTCATATCGTACTAGTTTAGTACTAGTTTCATCCTATAAAATCCTATTTTCATTTGACAAGGTATATTGATGAAGCCCTTATATGGATGAAAATGTATCTCAGAAGATTGCAGAACAAGGAATACAGCAAAATCTATCCCTAGCAGGGGGACCCTGATGAAAAATTATTGTGCTTTCAATAATTAAACCGTTACTAACATATCTGTTTACAGTTCTTGGTTTAGCAATGGTGTTTAATGTTAAGATCATGATCAAGTCTTAATAAATTTTAAGACAAGACCATGATCTAACTAGAAATTAATATTATATTAAAATTTTCTATTAACTCTAAAATTTAAATTTCTACCTGGTGTGCTATAATTTAAATTTTCTTGATAATCTTCATCAAATAAATTTTTTAATGAAAAGTTCATTTTATATTCATCAACTTGATAATTAGCAGATAAATCTACAGTCATAAATTCATCTAACATAACTTGTCTAAAATTATTGTCTGAACCACCGTAATCTCTTCTTTCCCCAACATATTTAAATTTAATTTTTCCAGATAAATTATTTCTAAGTATTTTGCTTACTGCAGATGTTAAAACATAACTAGGAACTCTAACATTCATTGAGTTATCACAATAGTCATCTCCATTGTCACAAGTTGATCCATCATAAGAAAATGTTTTAATGTATCCTAGATTAACCATTATATCTTTTGAGGGCTTCCAATTGGATGAAAACTCATATCCATGACTATGATTAGTAAAGTTAGTATTTTTGTTCACATATGTATTTCCACTATCTTCATTTCCTTTTGGAGCACCTATATAATTTTCATATTCAATCCTAAAAAAAGTTGTACTAAAATCTAAATTTTTATCAGGATAATTTTTATCAAATCCTATATCAAAACTAGTACTTTCTTCAGGTTTTAGTGTCGATGAATCAACAACAGAAGATCCAAAATAATATTCATTTAAAGAAGGGAATCTTAATCCAGTTCCAATGCTTGATCTTAGCGTTAAGTCACTTTCTAATTTATATGCCATTGTAGCTCTTGCTGTATGATAATCACCAGCAATACTATGGTTGTCTCTTCTTACACCAATAGTAGAATGTATTTTTTCAGTGGGTCTAAATTGTAAATCAGCATATTGAGAATTTATCTCTTCTTCCTTTTCAATATACCCTACATTGCCATAAACTCCAGTATTGCCAGGATAATTTGAAAAAATTTCAGCTGTGTCCACTTCATATTCTAAACCATAAACAATTCTGGTATCTAGATTTATATTATATTGACCTATTAAATTAATTGCATCTCTTGCTCCTTCATACATTTTGTTTTTAGGAGTAGTATTATAATTCATTGTCTCCCTTAAGATGTATGTCTTATTATAAGAAAATGTATTTTTTAAATTTCCATTATCTATAATAAACTTGCTACTAAATAATGCTTGCTCATCATCTGTACTACTATCATCTGTTTGAGATAAACTTACAGAATCATATTCTAAAAAAGTATCTGCATAATTTAAATAAGTTTCAAACCTTAAATTATTATTAATTTGATATCCAAAATTCCCTTCATAATTATCATTTCTATACCTATCATTTTCATCATCATCAACCCTTGCCGATATACCATCAGAAGAAAAGTTTGTTATATTAACAAAATAATCAAAATTATCTAAAATTCCATCAAAAGCAGCATTAAGATTTCGGGTACCAAAAGACCCTTCTGATATATCAAATGTTTTATTATGTCCTTCTCTTCCTTTTTTAGTAAATAAATTAATTGTACCTGCCATAGCTCCACTTCCATAAAGTGTTGATTGAGAACCTTTCAAAACTTCTATGCTTTCAAAAGAATTGTTCATTAAATTACCAAAATAATAATCATTTGATGGAGTAGAAGGGTCAGATAATTTAATACCATTAATATAAACAGTACTATATCTTTTTGGCTGACCTCTTAATTGAATCCCTGAAGTTGTTCCATAACCACCTGATTGAAAATAATTCATACCCATCAAGTTTTCACTCAGTATGTCACCAACAAAATATTCATTTGAATTTGCAATATCATTTGAATCTATTATTGATACATCACTACCAATGGTACTTTTTGATTGAGGTGCTTTACCAGCTGAAATTACAATAATAGGAACATCTCCTGCTATTGATTTATTTATTAAAATAAAAAAAAGTAAAATATAGATTAGTCTTGTTTTCATCGTGCATTACTTTCATTATAACTTCTAATTAAATAGAAGTTGATTAATTAATGCCGATGTTAATTTCACATTGTAGAACTAGGCTTTTCCTGGCCATCATCCAACAGCGGGCTATACTGAGT
>CAJQRZ010000055.1 GCA_905612435.1 uncultured Candidatus Pelagibacter sp. | reverse complement strand
GAAGACATTGCACCTGCCTCATTAATTCCTTCTTCTAGTACTTGTCCACTTTTTTCTTCTCTATAAGAGCTTAACTGAGCTGAGTCTTCGGGTTCGTATTTTTGTCCTTCATGAGCGTAAATTCCTATTTTTTGAAAAAATCCTTCCATTCCAAAAGTTCTTGCTTCATCTGGAATGATTGGAACTAATTTTGGAGCCACATTTTTATCTCTTAATAGATTTGTTAACATTCTAACCAGTGCCATTGTAGTGGACATCTCTTTTTCCCCAGTAGACTCTTTCATAAATTTAAAGATATCTTTTGCTGGAGCTTTAATTGGTTTTGAATAACTTGTTCTTTCTGGTAAGAAACCACCTAAATTTATTCTTCTTTCTTTAATATATTTAATTTCAAGTGATTTATTATCTGGTTTAAAATATTGAATATTTTTTACCTGCTCATCTGTTAATGGAACATCGAATCTATCTCTATAATATAATAAATCGTCTACATCTAATTTTTTAGTCTGGTGGCTTGTATTGACACTTTCTCCAGTTTTGCCCATTCCGTAGCCTTTGATCGTCTTCGCTATTATAACTGTTGGACTACCTTCATTTTTTACAGCTTTATCATAAGCTGCATAAACTTTATGAGGATCATGACCACCTCTATTCAATCTCCAAATATCTTTATCTGATAAACTAGAAACCAATTCTTTTGTTTGTGGATATTTTCCAAAAAATTTTTCTCTTACATACAAACCATCTCTAGCTTTCATTGCTTGATATTCTCCATCCAATGTCTCATTCATTACTTTGACCAAATGGCCAGTTTTATCATTTTTAATTAAAGAATCCCAATATGAACCCCAAATAACTTTAATAACGTTCCAACCAGCTCCTCTAAAAATTCCTTCTAATTCTTGAATTATTTTTCCATTGCCTCTTACTGGCCCATCTAACCTTTGAAGATTACAGTTTACTACAAAAATTAAATTGTCTAATTTTTCTCTAGCAGCCAATCCTATTGCTCCTAAAGACTCTGGTTCATCCATTTCTCCGTCTCCAATAAACGCCCAAACTTTTCTACCTTCATCCTTGATTAGTCCTCTGTTGATTAAATATTTCATGTACCTTGCTTGATAAATTGCAAGCATTGGTCCTAAGCCCATTGATACAGTGGGAAATTGCCAAAAAGTAGGCATTAACCAAGGATGTGGATATGAGGAAAGTCCGCCTGGTTTTACTTCTTGTCTAAAACTATCTAATTGTTTTTCATTCAATCTTCCTTCTAAAAAAGCTCTAGCATACATGCCTGGTGCACTATGACCTTGAAAATAAACTAAATCTCCACCAAATTTATTATTTTTAGCTCGCCAAAAGTGATTCATTCCAACATCATAAAGTGTTGCTGCAGATGCGAAGGTTCCTATATGTCCTCCTAATTCTGGAAATTTTTTATTAGCCCTTACCACCATTGCTGCTGCATTCCATCTTATTAAAGATCTAATTCTTCTTTCAATATTTTGATCTCCTTTAGATTTAGTTTCTGACTCTGGAGATATGGTATTTATGTAAGGTGTATTTCTAGATAATATCAAATCTGATCCCTTTTTATAAGAGTAATCAATCAATTCTTTTATCAAAAATTGTGCTCTATATTTTCCATCTTTTTCAAGCACTGCTGAAATAGATTCTAACCAATCTTTAGTTTCTAAAGGATCAATGTCAGCTTCATTAATAACTTGAATTATTGTTTCTTTTTTCTTTTTAATAGATTTTTTTTGAATAGGCTTACCTTCTTCATTTTTTAAATTAGACTCTGCTTCTTTAATAATACTTTCAGTATCTTTAGGAATTATTTTATCTAAAGGAATTTCTTTGGAAGATAAAATATTTAATAATAAATCTCCTTTTGAAATTTTATCACCCACTTTAACATTAACTAATTCAATAATTCCTTCTATAGTTGAGGGAATTTCAATACTAGACTTATCACTTTCTATTGTTACAACTGGATCATTTAATTTAATTTTATCACCGGTTTTTACTAAAAGTTCAATGATTTCAACTTTTTCAAAATCTCCAATGTCTGGAACAAGTAATTTTTGGTTCATTATTTAAATAAATATATATACCTAAAATAAAGTTATTTGATATATTTTTAATACATTTGAAGCTATTTTTAGACAATGTTATATGTCAACTGTTCATAATGTTTACAATTATATTAAAAAAAATAATTAATTTAAAAAATAAGCATATTTTGGATGGAAAATTTTAGATACAAAAAGCTCTATTGAATAGAAATTTTATTTTTTATATTATTTCTTTAATTTTTTTTATTACTTCATTTGACAGGTCTTTTATCGATCTTTTAAAATCATTGTTTACTACAATATGAGGTTGTTTAGGAAACTCTGCTTT
>CAJQRZ010000054.1 GCA_905612435.1 uncultured Candidatus Pelagibacter sp. | reverse complement strand
TTTTTTAACTAATAAACAGTTCACTTTTGTTAATTCTCTTAGTGATAATTTAATCTTATCAATAGGAAAAAAAATACTTACAAATAAATTACCTTTATAGGAAGTCCATTTTTTTCCATATTGACCTCTTCCCTTATTTTGTTTTTCAGCAATTACAATACCAAATTTATTATTAGTGTTTTTAACAATTCTTGTGGCGAGATCGTTTGTACTATTTACAGTTTTAAAATTAAATTTTTTTAACTTCATTAAATGATATTAATCTTTGATACTATCTCCACTAATTTACTAGGAAAGATAAAGTATAAAAGAATTAATAACGTTGAAAAAGTTAGGGATATTCTTAACCAAATGCTATGGTCCGTGTCATACTTTTCTTTTTGATCATCAAAATAAATAACCTTAATTATTTTTAAATAATAAAAGGCTGCTATTACAGTTGATAACAATCCAACTATTGCTAAAAAATACATTGATTGTTCGATCACTGATTTAAATATGTAAAACTTAGCAAAAAAACCAGCTAATGGAGGAATCCCTGCTAATGAAAAAAGTATTATCAGTAAAGATAATGATAACACTGGGTGATTTTTAGATAATCCAGACAAATCATCAATCTTTTCAAAATATTGCTCATCTCTCTTCATCATAAATAAACAACTAAATAAACCTAGGTTCATAACTAAATAGATAGAAATGTAAACTATTGAGCTCTGTATACCTTCGTTTGTTCCAATAGATACTCCTGCTAATGCATAACCAATATGACCAATCGAACTGTAAGCAACTAATCTTTTTAAATTATTTTGCCCTATTGCTGCAACAGCACCAAATATCATTGAAGCAATTGATAAGAAAATTAATATAGGTTGCCATTGCTCAATCATACTAAGAAATGGAACATATAAAAATCTAATAAATACAGTTAAAGCAGCAACTTTCGGCACTATGGCAAAAAATAATGTTACAGGTGTTGGGGAACCTTCATATACGTCTGGAGCCCACATGTGAAATGGAACTGCAGAAATTTTAAAAGCTAATCCAACTAATATAAAAACTATTCCAAATGTTAGGCCATAATTTATAGAATTCATTGTATCACCAATAACATTAAAATTAGTAGATCCAGAAAACCCATAAATCAAAGAACAACCATAAAGTAATAAACCTGAAGAAAGCGCACTTAATACAAAATATTTAAGTCCTGCTTCAGAAGACTTAAGTTGATTTCTATTAAATGATGCTAAAACATATAGTGCTAAAGATTGCAACTCAAGACCAACATAGAAAACCATAAGATCATTGGAGCTGATCATCACCATCATTCCTAAAATTGAACAGAGTATTAAAATTGGATATTCCATTAAAAAAATCTTAAATAATTTTAAATATTTTGTTGAGATAGACAGAACAAATGCACCTCCTAAAATTGTAAGAATTTTCATGTAAGATGAAAGATAATCAATAACATAGCTTCCAGTAAATAATGAAATATTTTTATCAAAAGGATTGTTTAATATCAAAATTCCAGTGATTAATAAAATTCCTATTGAAAGATTATGAATTAAATTAGAACTATTTTTTTTAAAAACACCTAGAGTTAATAAAAACATTATCGATAAAGAGATAAAAATTTCAGCAGAAATAAAATTTAAATTATCCATTATTCTTGCACCTCTATCATACTTATATTTAAGTTAAAATTATACATTTCGATTAAATGTTTTACTGATACTTCAATTGTATTAATAAGGGGCTCTGGATAAAAACCAAAAAATAATACAGGTATAGCTAAATTCCATAAAATAAATTTCTCTGAATTATCTAAATCAGGTATTTTCAAAAGATCTTTGTTTATGAGGTTTCCAAAAACTATCCTTCTGTATAGCCATAGCATGTATGCCGCACCAAAGATTACGCCCAGACTAGCAATAATAGCTACCAGAAAATTATCTTTAAATGTACCCATTAAAATTAAAAATTCACCTATAAAACCACTGGTTCCAGGTAATCCTAACGCAGCTAAAGTAAATAACATAAATAGAATTGAGTATTTTGGCATTACAGAAACTAGACCACCATAAGTTTTAATTAGTCTTGAATGCATACGATCATAAACTACACCTACACATAAGAACAATGCAGCTGAAACAAGTCCATGACTAATCATTTGGATTATACTTCCTTCAATACCCTGTTGTGTATTAGTAAAGATACCTAAAGTTACAAAGCCCATATGAGCTACAGAAGAATATGCTATTAATTTTTTCATGTCTTCTTGCATTAAAGCAACTAGAGATGCGTAGATAATTGCAATTAAACTTAATGAATAAACTAAGGGTGTAAATAAATCTGAAGCTACAGGAAACAAACCTAAAGAGAATCTAATAAAACCATATCCAGCCATTTTTAATAGAATAGCAGCAAGTAGAACAGATCCTGCTGTCGGAGCCTCTACGTGTGCATCAGGTAACCAAGTGTGAACAGGCCACATAGGTGTTTTAACCGCAAAAGAAGTAAAAAAAGCAAGCCACAATAAATTTTGATATTTAACATCTATACCCAATTCATAAAGTTGAACTATATCGGTTGTGCCAGCCACCCAGTAAATTGAAATTATTGCAACTAGCATCAAAACAGAACCAAGTAATGTATATAAGAAAAATTTAAATGCAGAGTAAACCCTTCTTGCACCGCCCCAAATACCAATGATTAAAAACATGGGAATTAATCCCGCTTCAAAAAATAAGTAAAATACAACCAAATCAAGTGAACAAAAAACACCTATCATTAAACTTTCCATCACTAATATAGCAATAAGAAAATCTCTTAATCTATTTTTAATTGTATTGTTAACTGATATTACACAAAGTGGAGTTATAAAAGTTGTTAAAATAATGAATAGAATTGATATTCCATCTATACCAACTTTATAATTAATAAACCCTTTTAACCACTCTTTCTCTTCAACAAATTGAAAGCTTTCTGTAGACGGATCAAACAAAAACCACAAATAAATAGATATTAGAAAATTTACAAAAGAACTAAATAGAGCAACATATTTAGCTGTATTTGAATTTTTATCTTTTAAAAATAATAGAAATAAAGCTCCAATAGTTGGTAGAAGAATAAGAGATGATAAAATTGGAAAATTCATTAATATAAAATTAAAAAAGTTAATAAGGCAGAAAAGCCTATCAATATCATAAATGCATATTGATAAATAAATCCACTCTGAAATTTGCTAGCTTTTAATGATAAATCTTTAACCAATGAAGAAACACCATCAGGTCCAAATCTATCAATAATTTTAATGTCAACTACCTTCCAAAAGAAAAGTCCAATTTTTTTTGAAGGTTGTATAAAGATAATATTGTATAATTCATCAAAGTACCATTTATTAACTAAAAAATTATATAAAGGCTTATTCAATTGAACAAATTGATTTGGTATTTCTTTATTCTTTACAAATAAATAATACGAAATTGGTATAGATAAAAGTACAAGTATTGGGGTAATAAAAATAATCCATAATGGAGGATGATCTGTTCTTAATGGATTCAGGAACTTGATAGATTCGCCCCAAAAATTATTTTCCACTCCATGACCAATAAATAGATCTTTAAATAAAAACCCTGCAAAAATTGAACCAATAGCAAGCACAATCAACGGTAAAAGCATTACCAAAGGTGACTCGCGCATTTCTTCAATTTTTATTTTTTTATTATTATAAGATCCATGAAATGTTTTAAAAATTAATCTCCAAGAATATATTGAAGTTAATAAAGCAGTTAAAATTCCAACACCAGCAGCATAATAACCGGCCGTGTTACCTCTAAGATAAGCAAATTCTATAATAGCATCTTTTGAATAAAATCCTGAAAGAAATGGAAAACCTGTAAGAGCAAGAGTTCCTATGATCATTAAAATCCATGTATAAGGTAATTTATTATACACAGCTCCCATCTGATTAATATCTTGTTCGTCTTTAAACGAATGAATTACTGACCCAGACCCTAAAAAAAGTAATGCTTTAAAAAAAGCATGAGTAAATAAATGAAACATTGCTACATTATAAGCGCCCACACCTGCTGCAAAGAACATGTAACCTAACTGACTACATGTAGAGTATGCAATAATTTTTTTTATATCAGTTTGAACTAAAGCAACAGTTGCAGCAAAGAAAGCTGTTGTCATTCCAACTATTGTAATAATATTTAAAGCTAGTGGAGAATATTCAAAAATTGGTGAGCACCTAACAACTAAAAAAACGCCTGCTGTAACCATAGTTGCTGCATGAATTAATGCAGATACAGGTGTTGGGCCTTCCATAGCATCTGGCAACCAAGTGTGTAAGAAAATTTGTGCTGATTTACCCATGGCACCAATAAACAAAAGAATACAAATCAAATCAATTGCATTAACATGTATTCCAAGAAACAATAATTTCTTATCAATAATTAGGGGAATTTGTTGAAATACTTCAGAGTAATTTACGGTTCCAAATAAATAAAAAATTAAAAAAATACCTAGAGCAAATCCAAAATCACCTATTCTATTAACCACAAAAGCTTTCATTGCTGCAGCATTTGCTGAATCTTTTTTAAACCAAAAACCAATTAAAAAATACGAACAAAGACCAACGCCTTCCCAACCAAAAAATAATTGGAGAAAATTATCTGAAGTAACTAAGGTTAACATTGCAAATGTAAAAAGAGATAAATAAGCCATAAATCTAGGTTTGTGTGGGTCATGAGACATATAACCGATAGAATAAATATGGACCAGTGAAGAAACTAAAGTTACAACAACCAGCATTACAGAAGATAAGGTGTCAACTTTGATAGACCAATTTACATCTAGCGTTCCTGAATTAATCCAAGTTGCAACAACAACATTGCTTTCATAATGATTAATAATAACATTATAAAATAAAATTAGAGACAAAAATGCAGAAATTGAAACAAATAAACTAGTGATTATTTCAGAATTTTTATCACCAATGTATTTTCCAAAAAAACCTGATGTAATTGAAGCTAGTAATGGAAGAAATAATAATGCAATTTCCATACTATCCTTTTAAACTATTTATTTTTTCGACATCAATTGTTGAAGAGTTACGATAATAAACTACTATTATAGCAAGCCCTATGGCCGCCTCTGCTGCGGCAACAGTTAATATAAAGAGAGTAAAAATTTGTCCCGATAAATCATTTAAAAAAATAGAAAAAGCTACAAAGTTAACGTTAACTGCTAATAAAATAAGCTCAATACTCATTAATATTACAATGATATTTTTTCTATTTAAAAATATACCTACAATGCCAATTGTGAATATTACCGCTCCTAATGTAAGATAGTGTCCTAAGCCTATATCAGTCATCGACATTAACTCCTTTTTTCTGTTGGACTTCTATAATCTCTACACCATCAGATTTTTCTCTGGATATTTGGCTGAAATAACTTTGCCTTTTAACTCCAGATCTTTGCCTGAAAGTAAGGACAATGGCACCTATCATTGCTACTAACAAAATCATTCCACTTAATTGAAAAATATGAATATAATCAGTATATAAAACATAACCAATTGAGTGGGTATTACTTATATCATTATCTATAGTTAGTGACATAGCTGTAACAAGGTCCGGCTTGTATTTCCAACCTCCAATTACAATTATTAATTCAAAAAATATAATTACACTAACAATTATACCTACTGGTATATGTTTTGAACTTTCTCTTGCACTAAACCATTGATTCTTTTGTTGTGCAACATTCAACATCATAACTACAAATAAAAATAAAACTGCTACAGCACCCACATAAACAATTAACATTATCATTCCTAAAAATTCTGCACCAATCATGATAAATAGACATGAAATGCTAATAAAGTCTAATATTAAAAAAAAAACAG
Source organism: uncultured Candidatus Pelagibacter sp. (assembly GCA_905612435.1). Lineage (GTDB taxonomy): Bacteria > Pseudomonadota > Alphaproteobacteria > Pelagibacterales > Pelagibacteraceae > Pelagibacter. Next base: position 9,947 of record CAJQRZ010000054.1, on the reverse strand, counting down.
AATGAACAGTATTTTTAGATACGGTAACCATGATTGCAGAAATGATTGCAATCAAAGAAAAAGTATAAAAAAAAATTGAATGAGCTACCATAATAATTATCTATAAGGTTTATCTGCTTTAATGTTTGCAGCCAAAATATTTTCCCATCTGTCACCATTATCTAATAATTTTTCTTTATTATAATAAAGTTCTTCTCTAGTTTCTGTAGAAAACTCAAAGTTAGGGCCTTGAACGATTGCATCAACTGGACATGATTCTTCACAAAGACCGCAGTAAATACATTTCATCATATCAATATCATACCTGGTAGCTTTTCTACTACCATCTTCACTTTGTGTAGATTCGATGGTGATTGCTTGTGCTGGACAAACAGCTTCACATAATTTGCATGCAATGCATCTCTCTTCACCATTAGAATATCTTCTTAAAGCATGTTCACCTCTAAATCTTGGGCTAATTTTTCCTTTTTCAAATGGATAATTAATAGTTTTTTTTGATCTAAAAATTTCTTTAAAAGCTATAATTAGGCCACTTAAAAAGTCTAATAAAAAAATTGTTTTAAAAATTCTAGATATTTTCATAATTAAATAATTGGTAATTTATTAAAATAAACTAAATAACTTGAAGTAAAAACCACCCAAAGTAACGACAGAGGTAGAAATATTTTCCAACCTAGTTTCATCAATTGATCATATCGATACCTTGGTACAGTAGCTTTTACCAATGCAAAAAGAATAAATAAAAACAATATTTTAAAAATTAGCCATATAGCACCTGGTATTACAGTAAATGGATAAATATTTATAGGTGACAACCAGCCACCCAAAAATAATATAGAGCCCATTGCACACATCAATAATATATTTGCATACTCACCTAACCAAAACATGGCATACATCATTCCGGAATATTCAGTTTGATAACCAGCAACTAACTCTGCTTCGGCTTCTGGCAAATCAAATGGCGGTCTGTTTGTCTCGGCCAGTGCTGAAATAAAAAAAATAACAAACATTGGAAATAAAGGAATTACAAACCAAACATTTTTTTGTGCAATTACAATATCACTAAGATTTAACGACCCTACACATAGTAAAACGTTAATAATAATAACACCAATAGAAACTTCATAAGAAACCATTTGTGCCGCTGATCTTATTGCACCTAAAAAAGGATATTTAGAGTTAGAGGCCCATCCACCCATGATAATTCCGTATACGCCCAATGATGATACCGCAAATAAATAGAGTATTCCCACGTTAATATCAGCTAAAACATATGTTTCGCTAAAAGGAATTACTGCCCACGATATCAAGGCTAAAGTCATAGTGATAATTGGAGCTAATATAAAAATTATTTTATTTGAAGTAGAAGGAATAATTATTTCTTTAAATAAATATTTTAAAGCATCAGCAAGAGACTGAAGTAAACCAAATGGACCCACAACATTAGGTCCACGTCTTTTTTGTACAAATGCCCAAATACGTCTATCTAGCCAAACAATCATTGCTATAGCAACTAAAACAGGAACTAATAAAAAAATAATTTTATATGTTTCAAGAAAAATTATATTCATATAATTTAACATAATTAACCTTCGGTTCCTGTAGATAGAGAGATTAACTTTTCATTTCTACAGTTGAACATTGTTTTTGACGCACGGGCAATTGAATTAGAATAATAATAATCAATATTATTAACTTTTATCTCTTCGTTGATAAAATTTAAATCTTTTACTTCTGAAATTTTTTTTGTTGTATTGCTGTCTTTAAATAATTTTAGATAATTAAACATACTACTTAAAAGTTCATCTTTATCATTGAATAACTTTCTATGATTCATTGTTTCTGCTAAATCATTTAATATTTGCCAATCTTCTTTTGCCTCACCTGGAGGGTATGATGCTTTATATGCTTTTTGTAGCTTTCCTTCTAAATTAGTATAATAACCATCTTGTTCTGTGTAGGCAGCTCCTGGTAAAATGATATCTGCAATTTCAGCTCCTTTATCACCATGACTACCTTGATAAATTATAAATTCATTTTCTTTTTTAAATTTTAAACTATCTTGCCCTAATAAATAAATTATTTCATATTCATGATTCTCTAAATGTTTTAAAATTTCATTAGAACCATTGGAAGTGCTATAAATACCCAAATCAAGGCTTCCAACTGTTGAAGCATTTTCAGATATTATATTCAATGAATTCCATTCTGAGTTAATCTTATTATTGCTCACTAAAAAAGATTTAATTGACTCAAAAATATATTTTCCTGAATTACTAAGGAGTGCTGACTGGCCAATAATAATTAAAGGTTTTTTTGCAGATTTAATTAATTTTGATAAATAGTGTTTGTCTTCTACAATTTCTTTAATTACATTTGTTTTTCCATTTAAACTTTCATATGGATAGGTAAGATCACCAACATTATTATGAGAAAAAATATTGATTTTATTTTGCAAGTAAGCTTTTCTTATACGTGCATTTAAAATTGTAGCTTCATATCTTGGATTAGAACCTATCAAAAAAATTAAATCACTTTCTTCAATTCCATTTATTGATGAATTAAAAACATAATTTTCTCTTTTTTCTGGATTTAAATAAGAGTGATTATTTCTAAATTCTAAATTTTTTGAATTAAGTGTTTTATTAAAAAACTCTTTAAATACGTATAATGTTTCCATATTTACAAGGTCTCCTGTTATGCCACATACTTTTGAGCTATTAGCTGATTTCATTTTAACATTTATAATATTAAAAACTTCTTTCCAGGATGCTTTTTCAAATTTTCCATTGTATTTAATATAAGGGGTATCTAATCTTTGATTTAATAATCCATCACAAGCATATCTAGTTTTGTCAGAAATCCATTCTTCGTTAATATCTTCATTAATTCTTGGCAATACTCTTTTTACCTCCCATCCATAAGTATCTACTCTTATGTTAGAGCCAACTGCATCCATTACATCGATCGTTTCAGTTTTTTTGAGCTCCCAAGGTCTAGCTTCAAAAATGTATGGTTTGGATGTCAAAGCACCGACAGGACACAAATCTATAACATTTCCTGATAATTCAGATTGCATAGATTGTTCTAAATAAGTTGTTATTTGCATATCTTCGCCTCTGCCAATAGCTCCCAATTCAGGAACACCTGCTACTTCTGTTGCAAATCTTATACATCTAGTACAATGTATACATCTAGTCATTTGAGTTTTTATCAAAGGTCCCATGTTTTTTTCTGGAACAGATCTTTTATTTTCTTTGTATCTAGATTTATCAACACCATAAAACATTGATTGATCTTGTAGGTCACACTCTCCACCTTGATCACAAACTGGACAATCTAAAGGATGATTAGCTAATAAAAATTCCATCACACCTTTTCTGGCTTTCTCAACAAAGGGCGTATTTGTTTTAATATTCATTCCATCCGCAGCAGGCATAGCACACGAAGCTATTGGTTTAGGTGATTTTTCTATTTCAACTAAACACATTCTACAATTACCTGCTATAGATAATTTCTCATGATAACAAAATCTTGGGATTTCTACTCCTGCTTTTTCACAAGCCTGCAATACAGTAAGGCCTTCTTCAATTTCTATATCAATATTATTAACTTTTAATTTAAACATTCTCTTTATCTAATAAATGTTGATCAACAAGATAAGGTATATTTTTACCTTTATTTATCATTGGGTTATAATTATTTCTTTTTTCAACTTCACCCTTAAAATGTCTCAATAAACCTTGAACTGGCCAAGAAGATCCTTCACCAAATGCACAAATAGTATGGCCAGCAATTTGTTTTGTTACGTCTAATAACATATCAACTTCATCTTTTGAAGCTTCTCCTTTTGCCATTCTTTCTAACATTCTCCACATCCAGCCTGTTCCTTCTCTACAAGGGGTACATTGACCACAGCTTTCATGTTTGTAAAATCGAGCAATTCTTGCCATACACTTTATTATATCTTGATCTTTATTTATGACTACAACACCAGCCGTTCCTAATCCACTTTTTTCAGCCATCAGAGAATCAAAATCCATTGTAATAGTTTCGCAAATTTTTTTCGGTAATAATGGCATTGAAGATCCTCCCGGAATGACTGCTTGTAAATTATCCCATCCACCAATTACTCCTCCGGCATGGGTTTCTATTAATTCTTTTAATGGTATGCTCATCACTTCTTCAACGTTGCATGGACTGTTAACATTTCCAGATATACAAAAAATTTTGGTACCAGTATTTTTAGCTTTTCCTAGTGACGCAAACCATTTTCCACCCCTTCTTAGTATAGTTGGAACAACAGCAATAGTTTCAACATTATTAATAATTGTTGGACATCCATATAAACCGATCAATGCTGGGAAGGGTGGTTTTAATCTAGGTTGACCTTTTTTACCTTCTATACTTTCAATTAATGCTGTCTCTTCTCCACAGATATATGCACCAGCTCCATAATGAATATAAATATCCAAATCCCATCCAGTGTCTAAGGCATTTTTTCCAATCAAATTTTTTTCATAAGCTTCATCTATCGCAGCTTGAAGTTTTTGACCCTCTATAAAATATTCTCCTCTAATATAAATGTAGCAAATATGGGCATTCACCGCATAAGAGGCTATTAAGCAACCTTCAATTAACTTGTGAGCTTCAAACCTTAATATATCTCTATCTTTACAAGTGCCTGGTTCAGACTCGTCAGCATTAATAACGAAATAATGAGGTCTAGAGCCAACATCTTTAGGTGCAAAAGACCATTTTAATCCAGTAGGGAACCCCGCTCCTCCTCTACCTCTTAGTTCTGAGATTTTAATTTCATTAATTATCCAATCCCGACCCTTTTCAATTATATTTTTAGTGTTAAGCCAGTCACCTCTTTTTTTTGATGACTCTACGTCTGAACCATTATCATTATATAAATTCTGAAATATTCTATCTTGATCTTTAAGCATTTTTTAAATCCACAAGTGTTTTTCTATTGTTTTCAGGTTCATTACTTATACGACCTTTATAAGATCCTGGTTTAGGAGTTTCTCCTTTTAAAATTTTATCTAAAATTTTTAATGTTTTTTCTTTGTTTAGGTCTTCATAATAATCATTATTAATTTGCATCATTGGAGCATTCACACATGCTCCTAAACACTCTACTTCCATCCAGGAACAACTTTTATCTTTAGATAATTCGTTTTCTTTTTCTGATATTTTTTCTTTACATGCTTCAACTAAATTATAAGCACCTCTGATCATGCAGGGTGTTGTTGTACAAACTTGAATAAAATACTTTCCTACTGGAGCTAAATTATACATTGTATAAAAAGTAGCTACTTCATAAACTTTTATATACGGCATTTCTAAAAATTTAGCTATATACTTCATTGCTGCCAAAGGAATCCAATTATCATTCTGTCTTTGCGCTATATAAAGTAAAGCCATCACAGCACTTTGTTGTTTGCCCTCAGGGTACATTGTGATGATTTTTTTTGCCTCTTCTTGTGAAGCTAAATTAAATTCAAAATGTTCAGGCTGTTCTTTTGAAGGACTCCTTAGACTCATCTATCAACCTCACCAAATACAATATCTAATGAACCTAAAACAGCTGGCACATCAGCTAGCATGTGTCCTTTAATTAAATAATCCATTGCTTGCAAATGAGAAAAGCCTGGTGCTCTAATTTTACATTTATAAGGTTTGTTAGAACCATCAGAGATTAAATATATTCCAAATTCTCCTTTTGGTGCTTCTACAGCAGTATAGATTTCATCTTTTTCCACTCGATAGCCTTCAGTAAAAAGTTTAAAATGATGTATCAAAGCTTCCATTGATTGTTTTATTTCATTTTTCGGTGGTGGACTAATTTTACCATCTAGGGATTTGATTGGACCTTTAGGCATTAATGATAAACATTGTTTTATTATAGATACACTTTCTCTCATTTCTTCAATTCTGCATAGGTAGCGGTCATAACAGTCTCCATTTTTACCAACTGGTATTTTAAAATTTACCTGGTCATAACAATCATAAGGTTGAGATTTTCTTAAATCCCACGGAATACCAGATCCTCTCATCATTACACCACTAAAAGAATAATCTAAAGTATCCTCCTTTGTTACTATTCCTATATCAACATTTCTTTGTTTAAATATTCTATTGTCAGTTAATAATGTTTCAAGGTCATCAATGACTTTAGGAAATGATGTACAAAAATTTTTAATATCTTCATCTAAGCCTCTTGGTAGGTCTTGATGTACACCACCAGCTCTAAAATAATTAGCATGTAACCTTGATCCAGAAACTCTTTCATAAAAAGTCATTAATGTTTCACGCTCTTCAAAACCCCAAAGAGATGGTGTTAAAGCTCCAACATCAAGCGCTTGTGTAGTAATATTTAAAATATGACTTAAAATTCTTCCAATTTCACAAAACATAACTCTTATAAATTGAGCCCGTATTGGAACTTCAATCTTCAAAATTTTTTCTATTGCTAAAGCAAAGGCATGTTCTTGATTCATTGGAGCAACATAATCAAGTCTATCAAAATAAGGGACTGCTTGCATATATGTTTTATTTTCAATAAGTTTTTCTGTTCCTCTATGAAGTAAACCTATATGTGGATCTGCTTTTTCAACAACCTCTCCATCTAATTCTAATATTAATCTTAAAACACCATGTGCTGCAGGGTGTTGTGGGCCAAAATTTAATTTTAAAGTTTTAGTTTTTTTTTCCATTATTTTTTTCTGATTGTTCTTTTATATATTTTGTTCCTTCCCAGGGACTATCATAATCAAATTTTCTATAATTTTGTTCTAATTTAACTGGTTCTTTTATTACTTTTTTTTCATCCTCACTATATCGAACCTCTGTGTGTCCGGTTAAAGGAAAGTCTTTTCTTAAAGGGTGTCCTTCAAAATCATAATCTGTTAATATCCGTCTTAAGTCTGGATGATCTTTAAAATTAACACCGTACATATCAAAAACTTCTCTCTCCATCCAATTTGCAGATGGGAAAATTTTAGTCAATGAGGGAATAACTTCATTTTCATTTATAAAACAGCTAATTACAATTCTTTGATTAAATTCATGGCTTAAAAATAAATAAATCATTTTGAATCTCTTTGGACTTTCTGGATAATCAACAGTTGTTATATCTATTAGTTGTCGAAATTTTGTATCTTTATTTTTCTTGAGAAACAAAATAACTCCAATTAAATCTTTTATATCTAAATCAATATAAACTTGCTCATGTTTTATTTTTGACTCTTTAATTTTTGTAGTTAGCTCAGAATTTATTTTTTTTTCAAGGTCAGCTAATGTAATCATTATTTATTATCTTTCTAAAGATCCATGATTTCTAATTTTTTTTTGAAGTTGCATTATTCCATATAACAGAGCCTCAGCTGATGGTGGACATCCAGGTACATAAATATCAACAGGTACAATTCTATCACATCCTCTTACAACAGAGTAAGAATAATGATAATAACCACCTCCATTTGCACAGCTACCCATAGATATTACGTATCTTGGTTCTGGCATTTGGTCGTATACCTTTCTAAGAGCTGGAGCCATTTTGTTTGTTAAAGTTCCTGCAACAATCATTACATCAGATTGTCTTGGGGAACCTCTGGGTGCTGCACCAAATCTTTCTAAATCATATCTTGGCATAGCAGTTTGCATCATTTCTACAGCACAACAAGCAAGTCCAAATGTCATCCAGTGTAAAGACCCTGCTCTTGACCAATTGATTAAATTATTAAATGATGTTGTAATAAATCCATTTTTACTAAAATCTTCAGCAAGTTTTTTAAATTCTTCAGGAATTTTTTTTTGTTTATCTTCTTGGTTCATAATTTAATAAAATAAATAATTTTATTCCCAGTCTAAGGCACCTTTCTTCCATTCATAAATAAAACCTATAGTAAGAATAAATAAAAAAATCATCATTGAAAAAAAACCAAACAATCCTATTTTTCCTAATGAAATGGCCCATGGAAATAAAAAAACTATTTCTAAATCAAATATTATAAAAAGTATTGCTACAAGGTAAAACCTAACATCAAACTCCATTCTTGAATCTTCAAAAGGTTCAAACCCACATTCGTAAGCTGAAAGTTTTTCAGGGTCAGGGTTTTTTGGTGAAAAAATATAATTTACAACAATAAAACCAACACTTAATCCTAACGCAATAATTAGGAATAATATAATTGGCAAATAATCTTTTAAAAAATCTGAAAGCATTTTGAATCTATATAACAGCTTTTATATCATCTTTAACAACAGTAAAGGTCACATTTTTGCACTATACTGATAGCAATTATTAAAAATTGTATTGATTTTGAATAATAATTTAAGTGGCGGGAGTGAAGGGACTCGAACCCTCGACCTATCGCGTGACAGGCGATCGCTCTAACCAACTGAGCTACACCCCCACTTTAGTTGTTTTGGTGGGCAGTAAAGGACTCGAACCTTTGACCCCCTCGGTGTAAACGAGATGCTCTACCAACTGAGCTAACCGCCCTCTAACCAAAATTATCGTTTAGTTATAACAATTATTTACAAAAGTCAAAACAGATATTAGTTATGAAAGGGATATAAATAGAACAGTTTGTATATTTAATGAGTATCTAGCTTATTCACGGTTATTTTAAGTATATTCATCTAGCACGTATTTTGTGGTTTTATTTAAAAATATTTTAAAAATCTATTGTGAACTAAATAAGCAAGAATATATTATCTTGTTTTTGATATAAAATCATTTTATATCAAAATATCCTTTGATTTTATTATAGGAAAAAAGCAATACTAATTAAATGAAAAATAAAAAATTCATCTTGTTTGGGAAACCGAGCATTGGAAAAGAAGAAATAATATTTACAACAAAAGTATTAAAAAGTAAATGGATAGGAACTGGTCCTGTTGTCCAAAACTTTGAAAAAGATTTTTCTCATTATAAAAAAACCAAATACGCAGTTTCAGTTAATTCATGTACAGCAGGATTACATTTGTCATTACTATCAGTGGGACTAAAAAAGGGAGATGAGGTCATTACAACTCCAATGACTTTTTGTTCTACAGTTAACTCTATAATAATGACAGGACTAAAACCAGTTCTGGTAGATATTAGGAAAGATACATTCAATATAGATGAAAAATTGATTCAAAAAAAAGTTAATAAAAAAACAAAAGCAATTTTACTAGTTCATTTTGCAGGAATTCCTTGCGACATGAAACCAATAATAAAAATGGCAAAAAAATATAATTTAAAAATTATAGAAGACTGTGCACATGCTGTTGAATCGGAATATGAAAATAAAAAGGTAGGGAATTTTGGTGAAACGGGGAATTTTAGCTTCTATGCAAATAAAAATATCACAACTGGTGAAGGTGGGATGATAATCACAAATAAAAAATCAATAGCTGAAAAAATTAAAATTTTAAGACTCCATGGAATGTCTCAAGACGCTTGGAAAAGATACCTACCAGGCACAGTCCCCGTAGGTGAAAAATATTCACATTACGATGTAAAGTATACTGGCTACAAGTATAATATGACTGATTTGCAAGCAGCTATAGGAATCTGTCAATTAAGAAGAATAAATATAATGTGGAAAAAAAGAAAAAAATTATATGAAAATTATTCAAAAAAATTAAAAAATCTTCCATTAATTTTTCAACAGAATCCAGAGTATAATTTTAAACATGGATTTCACTTATTTTTAATAGTTATAGATAAAAAAAAAACTAAAAAAAATAGAGATAATTTAATAAATTTTTTAAAAAAAAAAAATATAGGGACTGCTGTACATTATAGATCAGTAACAGAAATGAGTAATTATAAAAAATTATTTAATTGGAAAAATCATGATTTTCCAAATTCATATTACATAGGACTAAACACAATAAGCTTACCTCTTTATCCGGACCTGACAATTAAAAATCAAGAATAT
>CAJQRZ010000053.1 GCA_905612435.1 uncultured Candidatus Pelagibacter sp. | reverse complement strand
ATGACCCTCTAATGAAGTATAAATTAGTGGTTGGTTTGTTATTTTATAAACTGATTTAAAGCCCATTCCAAATTTTCCAATCTGCTCTTCTGACTTATCGCTATGCCCAATGCTGGCAATTTTTTGGACGTTGCTTCTGGTAAACTCAGATCCATTATGACTAAAAGTTAATAAATTGTTTTTAAAATGAAAATTTGCCTTTTTTGCACCAGTATCATCTGCGTTTTGTAACAACTCAAATATAAAATGTAATTGATCAGTGTGAAATGTTTCTAAAACACCAGATATATTTACCGCTTCTGTTTCTCTATTATTTTTTTCAATAGATTTTCTTTTTTTATTAAGATCATTAAACCATTCATTGATGCTAATTTTTTTCATTTAACCTCACCAATTGGATTTAAATAATGGTAAACTTTTTTACAAAAGTGAGGGCTTTCTAAAAGTATCACATTTTGATCAGTGCTTTCTAGGCAATCTCCCATAGCTTTATCAAATTCATCATTATGATAATGACAAGTGTAAGCAATCCAATAAGCTGTGATTAAATAATAAATACCTAAACGTTCAATATTCTTGGGTAGTTTTTTTAGTAGCTCTTTATAGGTTTCTTTATTATTGAAGCATTCTGTAAATATCTTGGTGGTTTTTTTATCTTCTCCACCCATATTTCCATATTGAGCGAGATTCCCTATATTTTCTACATCAATGGTAATTCTTTTTTCTTCTCTGAATTTTTCTAAATGGCTATTTAAATAATGAACCTTGCTCATTGATTAGAAAGATACCGTCCTATTAATAAAGCCGCAACTTCAATAGCTATAAGTGCTTCAATCATTATCTATACTAGCTCCGGTTTGACTAAATAATGGTAAACTTTTTTACAAAAGTGAGGGCTGTCTAAAAGTATCACATTTTGATCAGTGCTTTCTAAACATTTCCCCATAGCTTCATCAAATTTGTCATTATGATAGTGGCAAGTGTAAGCAATCCAATAAGCTGTAATTAGATAATAAATTCCTAAACATTCAATATTCTTTGGTAGTTTTTTTAGTAGTTCTTTATAGGTTTCTTTATTATTGAAGCATTCTGTAAATATCTGGGTAGTTTTTTTATCTTCTCCACCCATATTTCCATATTGAGCGAGATTCCCTATATTTTCTACATCAATGGTAATTCTTTTTTCTTCTCTGAATTTTTGTAAATGGCTATTTAAATAATGAACCTTGCTCATTGATTAGAAAGGTACCATCCTATTAATAGAGCTGCAACTTCAATAGCTATAAGTGTTTCAATCATATTTAAAATTACCAATAATCATCATCATACTCTCTATCTGCATTATTTACATCTGGGCCAGCTGGTCTGGAACCAGCTGGATAAATTTCAACTCCATTATATAAAATATTTGGGTCAGTTAACTCTAGTTTTGATTTCTTAATTTGATCTTCATAATACTTTGTAAATTTAAAATAAGCTTTTTCTTCTACCGTCTTTGGGTCTTTTTTGTTCCGTATGGTATCAACAAATTGAATATACTTTTTTTCTTCTCTTTTTACATCTCCCATTAGCAAACCATTTATAAATTTAAAGTGCTTATTTAACCATTCTATTTCATCTTTATTCATAAATTTTAACAGATTAACATTATCTGTCCGTATGAGACTTTTTATTTGTTTGTATTCTTCGTTATCTTTTCTTTTGATTTTTTTTATCATTTTGTTGGTGCTGGCAAAAGTAGTTTTTCCTTTTTAACTTCAAGAATTCCAATAGCAGCAAGCATTAGTTTAGAAATAAGATATACTCCAACTATTTGACCAACTACTGGTAGAGCAAGCAATGATAATAGCATTACGATTTTTGCTGCTTTCAAACCTGTCATTTTTGCTGATAAAAATATAAACTTTTTTTTGGAAATTTCTTTTTTTTTATATTTTTTAAACAATCCATAAACTACAAAAGATGCAGCTAAAATTGTTAGTGGAGGAGATGTTTCAATAATTTGTGAAACAGCGCTTTCATCCATTTCAGTTAATTTATTTAAAAAATTATTTGTATCTATTGTTAGTTCTTTATCAACAATTCCTGTGCTCGGCAGTCCAAGCTTAACTGCCATTTCCTCATTTACTTTAATACTTCCTTCAGAACCTGGATATTTTTTAAACCAACTGTAAACGTGTTCTTCATTAAGAGTGGTTTTTAATTGTATCCATTTTTGTTCACCAGTTGAAGTATCAATTGTCAAAACATCAAACTGCGGATGATTAGTATCTTCGGGCATAAACGCAAAAACTGTATCTCCATCTTCATTTTCAGTTTTTACATAAATTAGCTCGTGGGCAATTCCTTTAATATTACTCGCAGCCCCTGTTAAAGATTCTGTACCTTTGGCTGCCGTAGTTTTTGCAAATTCAATAGCACTATCAAGATCTGTTATTCTGTTAGCTGATCTAATCATAGCTTCAAGTATTACATACTCTTCTTCTGTTACTAATTTTTCACCACCCCTTAACTTTGAGATAACTGAAATTACAGCAAGTTCATCTATATTTTTTTGTACAAACTCTTTAGCAGAAGGTTTGTAGTTTGCCATTTGCTCTTTAGCTTCTTGCGTTTTCTTTTTAATCTCATCTTTGCTAAAGTTTTTCTTTGCATCTTTTCTTGCTTGTTTGAAAAAGTTCTTTAAGTCGTCTTTTGTTAAAGTTTTACCCTGAGTTTTGGATACAAAATAAAAATCCATAACCTTTCCAATTGAATAAGTTAGAACAAAAACCAAAGGAATAGTCATAAATCCACCAATGAAAGGTAAGCCCAATTTATACAAACCTATTGCCGTTTGTTGAGCCAGAAAAGATAAACCCAATACTCCTAAAATTTCCTTATAAATTCCAGACATTGAAAATTTATATCCTCTAGCCTCTGCAATTAACGTTCCCATATATAATTGTATTGGAGTTAAAATAAAAATATCCATAAAGGGTATTGGTTGAACTGCCACTGCTCCACAGATACCTGCAAATCTTAAAACTAATTTGTCTACTTTTTTTACTGGTGGAATATTTAGCTGATTAATTCCATAGGTATTATCTTTTATAAATTTTAAAGGATCCATTTATTCTTAATAATACCTGATATCGGATACAGAGTCCTAGGTGTATTAGGGTGGGTTTTATGGGTTGATTATCTGTAATTCCCGTTCCCTGTTGCTTGTGGGGGTAGCTTGGTTAAGGGCACCGGGCAACAGAACGCCCCTTAATAACTAATCCACGTTGATTTATTATCTTTTTTTAATTTTGAGAGCAGACACCAAAGCAGACACCTTAATTATGGTTTTATTTTCTATCCGCTAACCATTTACTAACTTTATTTTTTCTAACAACAACTGATAATCCATCTACCCAATTATTTTCAATCCTTAATTTTTCTTCAAAGTCAAAGCATTGAAGTTGGGCATTGTCACCATTCTCAAATGTATA
>CAJQRZ010000052.1 GCA_905612435.1 uncultured Candidatus Pelagibacter sp. | reverse complement strand
AATTTTTCTTTGAAAAATAGAATTATGAAAAATTTAAATAATGAAATATGTGCAGCTCATTCAACTAAAATTATTTTAAGTAGTTTTGATGTAAAAAATGATTTAAAAAAAATATCTTTAAAAGCTTATAAAAAATCTGAAATTAGTTCGTTTGTATTTGATGTCCCAAGTAAAAAGAATTTACTTAGCTTAAGTAAGTTAAAGAAGAAATACAAAATAAGATCAAAGTATTTTTATTTACCAAATCAATATTGGATTCATAAAAATCACTTATTAGTCTTAAAATCATTAAAAGAGATTGTAAAGAAAGATAGTTCAATATTAATTATTTCTACAGGATACACTGATGACCATAGAAGTATAAATTATTTTAAAAAAATTAAAAAATATATAGATGATAACAATCTAAATGATAATTATATACATTTAGGAGTAGTTCCATATAAAGACGTAATGTCATTAATGTTTCATTCAGTTTCATTAATTAATCCATCTAAATTTGAAGGATGGAGTAGTTCAGTTGAGCAGGCAAAATCTATGGGGAAAAAAATAATTTTATCTAATATTAATGTTCATAAAGAGCAAAATCCACGTAGAGGGATTTATTTTGAACCAAATAATTTTAATAAATTAAGTTTAATTATGATAAAAGTTTGGAAAAATTTCAGTGCAAAAGAAGAAAATAAATTTATAAATATTGCATATAAAAATCTTAAGAAAAGATTAATTAAATATGCTGAAAACTATCAAAAAATAATTTTAGAATAAAAATGAATGAGTATAAAATAGAAAGATATTTTAATGAGTCAAAATAAAAAAATTTGTATTATAGGTGGAGGTGGTCACGTAGGTTTTCCCCTAGGTTTAGTTTTAGCTTCAAAAAAATACTCTGTATATTTGTATGAAAAAAATAAAATAATCTGTAAAAAAATTAACAGTGGAAAAATACCATATTTTGAAATAGGTGCTAAAAATTATCTAAAAAAATATAAAAAAAAAATATTAGCAGGATATGATAATATATATCTATCAAATTCAGATATTATTATTGTCTCAATAGGAACACCTGTAGACAAAAAATATAAGCCTGAATTAAAAAAATTTTTAGAATTATTTTTTTTTTTAAAAAAGATTATAAACAAAAAACAAACTATTATTATTAGAAGCTCTGTTTATCCAGGTATTACAGATAAGATTAAAAAAATATTAAAAGGAGTAAATGATAATATATCTTATTGTCCAGAAAGAATATTACAAGGAAAAGCACTTATAGAACTCCCAAAACTACCACAAATAATTTCTGGATATAATAAAAAATCTATTGAGGTATCAAAAAAACTTTTTAATTCAATTTCTAATAAAACTATAATCACATCAGTCCTTGAGGCTGAACTTGTAAAACTTTTTTCAAACGCATGGAGATATATAAATTTTGCAGCGAGTAATCAGTTTTTTATGATTTGTCAAAATTTTAATATAGATTTTAAGAGAGTTAGAAGTTTTATGATGGATGGGTATGAAAGAAATTCAACTTTACCAAACGCTGGATTTGCTGCTGGACCATGTTTGTTAAAAGATACTATGCAATTATCACATTTTGTTAAGAAAAGATTTCCATTGGGCATAGAGTCGTTAAATATTAATGAAGGCTTACCACTTCATTTAGTTAAAACATTAAATAAAAATTATAATTTAAAAAATAAAAAAATAGGAATTTTAGGACTAACATTCAAATCTGATGTTGATGATATAAGAGATTCTTTATCATTTAAACTTTTAAAAATTTTAAAAAAACAATCTCTGAAAGTATTTGTTTCAGATGAATTTTATAATCACTCAGAAGGTATATCAAAAGAAAATTTAATAAAAAAAAGTGATATAATCATTGTAGCAGTGCCACATACAAAATATAAAAAAATTAAAATACCAAAAAATAAAGTAATTATTGATACTTGGGGAATTATAAAAAAATAAATTAAAAAACTTTATGAAAAAAAAAAAAATTTTAGTTACAGGTGGTACAGGCTTTATTGGATCGAATATATCACGCTATTTAGTTAGGCAAGGTTATAAGGTAACTGTTTTTGATAATAACTTTAGAGGAAAAAGTTCGAGAATTAAAGATATTAGGAAAGACATTAACTATATTAAAGGAGATATTAGAGATAGAAATTTAGTATTTAGATCTTTTAAAAATATAGATTGCGTTATTCATTTGGCTTTTATAAATGGTACAAAATTTTTTTATGAAAAACCTATAGATGTTTTGGAAATTGCAACAAAAGGAATTATTAATACAATAGATGCGTGTATTAAAAATAAAGTAAAAGAAATATTTTTAGCATCAAGTTCTGAGGTTTATCAAACTCCTATAAAAGTTCCTACCGATGAAACAGAAATGTTAAAAATACCAGATGTACATAATCCAAGATACTCATATGGTGGAGGAAAAATTTTAACTGAGCTGATGGGAATAAATTATGGAAGGAAATTTTTTAAAAAGATGATAATTTTTAGACCACATAATGTGTATGGACATGATATGGGTTCAGAACATGTAATTCCTGAATTTATTAAAAAAATATCAAAAGTTAATTCAAAAAAAGTAAAACTAAAAATAAATGGTACTGGTCGTGAAATTAGATCATTTATACATATTGATGATTTTGTTAATGCATTCGGACTTATCTTTGCAAAGGGTAAGCATATGGAGATTTATAATATAGGTACCC
>CAJQRZ010000051.1 GCA_905612435.1 uncultured Candidatus Pelagibacter sp. | reverse complement strand
GATTTTTCCTTGATTATCAAAATTTAAATTAAGATCTGCAACTACTGTCCCTTCTTTAATCATATTTTCTATAATAAATAGCTGAATACTAGGGCTATAATTCTTTAAGATAGACAGGATGTCTTTAATTTTTATTTCTTGGGTCGATATCTCTAGATCGTCTATTAAAAGCTCTTTACTAAAAAATTTATTTAATGAAAAATTTGTTGATATTTTTTTTAGTCTTATTTCGTTTTTTTTATAAAATACTTTTGGTTTTATAGTTTGAATATTAAATGAAAAACTTCTTATATTTAGTAATATTTTTACTTTATTTAACTCAATATCAATCTTATTATTTTTTTTTGAAATCTGATCTTTAATTAATTGATTAAATTTTTTTGTTTCTATGCCAAAATAACTTAAATAAATACTTGCTAATAATAATAGCAATATCAAAAACCCGAAGTAAATGGCGATTTTTTTAATCATTTATTTTGTATTATATAAAGAACTTTCTAAGAAATCATCTATTTCACCATCTAATACTTTATTAGGATTAGAATTTTCATATTTTGTTCGATTATCTTTTACTAATTGATAGGGGTGTAAAACATAAGATCTAATTTGATGTCCCCACCCAATTTCTGATTTTGAACTTTCTACATTTTTTGTATCTTTTTCTCTTTTTTTTATTTCAAAATCATATAACCGTGCTCTTAGCATATTCATACATGTGTCTTTATTCTTATGCTGTGATCTTTCATTTTGACATTGTACTACAATTTTAGTTGGGATATGAGTTATTCTTACAGCACTATCAGTTGTATTTACATGCTGGCCTCCAGCACCACTGGATCTATAAGTGTCTATTCTTAAATCTTTTTCATTAATTTCTATTTCAATATTTTCATCTACTACTGGATAAACCCAAACACTTGCAAAACTTGTGTGCCTACGTGCGCCAGAGTCAAATGGTGAAATACGAACTAATCTATGTATACCTGACTCTGCTTTAAGCCAGCCAAAAATATAATCACCTTCTATTTTAATTGTTGAAGATTTAATGCCTGCCTCGTCACCTTTATGTTCGCTAATTAATTGAGACTTATAACCTTTATTTACTGACCATTTTAAATACATTTTTCTTAGCATTTCTGCCCAGTCTTGGCTTTCTGTTCCACCTGCACCAGCATGTATTTCAATGTAAGAATCAAAACTGTCACCTTCTTTTGATAAAAAACAGTTTATTTCATTTTTTTTTGTTTTAACTTTTAAGTCTCTAATATTTTTTATAACTTCATCTATTATTGATTGATTATTTTCATCAAATGCAAGCTTATGTAGTTCTTTCAATTCATCAAGATTACTAACAGAGTCTAAATGTGATTTAATTAATTCTTCTTGTAATTTTTTTTCCTTAAGAACTTTTTGTGCTGATGATTTGTCTTTCCAAAATTCAGGATCTAAAATCTTATTGTTATTTTTTTCTAGTAGGAAATAGATATTATTCTTTTCAAAGATACTCCTTGATTCTTTGATTAATTTTTTCTATTTCTAATTTATTGATCTGAAATTCATTATCCATTAATAGAACTTTAATATATTATTGTTTCTTAATCTATTAATAATATCTAAATTTTTATTATTTTCAGTATAAACTTGATCTTTTTTAAATACTTCTATTAATGTCTCTTTAGAATTAAAGTTTGCCTTTTTACCAGTATATCTGTCGATAACTCTCATATTAATATTATTAGCAACCTTAAATGGTCTTGCATCTTTTTTTTTAATTGCTTTTTTAACAAAATCTTTAAAAATTGGCATTGCCGTTTTTGCACCTGTTTCATTTTTACCCAACGATTTAGGTTGATCAAAGCCTACATAGATCCCCATTACCAAATTTGATGTGTATCCAATAAACCAAGTATCAGTATTTTTATTAGTTGTTCCAGTTTTTCCGGCTAAATTTAACTCTAAATCTTTAAGTCCTCTTCCGGTTCCTCTTTTTATAACTCCTTCAAGCATTGATGTCATTTGATATGCTGTTTCTTTAGAAAATATTTGTAAAAAATTATCTGAAATTTTTGGTACATCGTCTGATAAATAAGATATTTTATCACAGTTATTGCAATTTCTATCTTCTGTATTAAAAATAGTAATACCTTCACTGTCTTGAATTCTGTCTATTAATATAGGCTTAATAAGTTTTCCTCCATTTACAAAAGAACAATACGCTGAAGTTAATTTCAATAAAGTTGTTTCAGAAGAACCTAATGATATTGATAATAATTCACTTGGGTCATCATAAATTCTAAGTTTTTTTGAAAAATTAACTATTTTTTTTAAACCTAGATCTTGAGCTATTCTAACGGTCATTAAGTTTCTAGATTTTTCTAAACCCATTCTTAAAGTTGAAGGACCATAAAATTTTTTACCATAATTTTCAGGTTTCCACATTTTTAAATCAAACCCTTGCTTTAATACTAATGGTGCATCAAGTATTAATGTTGATGGTGAATAATTATTTTCTAATGCAAGAGCATAAATAAAAGGTTTAAATGCAGAACCAGGCTGTCTAAAAGCCTGCGTAGCTCTATTAAACTCACTTTTCTTAAAACTAAAACCTCCACTCAAAGCAAGAACTCTTCCCGTAAATGGATCCATCACAACTATACTGCCATTTACTTCTGGTAATTGCTTTAATTCATAAATTTTTTTTTCTAATTGTTTAACATAAATTATATCTCCAAATTTAAATAAATCTTTAAATTCTTTCTTAGTCCAAGATATATTTTCATAGTTAATTTTACCACTTTTTTTGTCTTGAGTTTCTATATCAATTGAAAACTGATTTATTTTTTTAATAATTGCTAATTGCCAATTAATTGATTTTTCTAAATTAAATTTTTTTAAATCTTTGCTTTGATTCCAGTTAATAAGGTTTTTTTTATTAGCTAATGCTCCACGCCATCCTTTTCTTTTATCATATTTTATAAGTCCGTCTCTCAAAGCTTCCGTAGCAATATTTTGTAAATTTAAATTTAGTGGAGTTTTAATATTAAAACCTTGTTTATAAACTTTATCAAAACCAAAATCATTGACAATTTTTTTTCTTATATCTTCCACATAATACCTTGTGTCTTCTAGAAATATTTTTTTTCTTTTTTTAAGAAAAATTTCATTTTTTATAAAATTTTTATAAGTTTTTTCATCAATATAATCATTCTCTAATAAATTTTTTAAAACTAAATTTCTTCTAAATTTTGCAAGCTTTATATTTTTGTATGGATTATATCTGCTTGGCGCCTTTGGCAATGCGGCTAGTAAGGCTGCCTCTTCATAATTTAGATCATTAATTGACTTATCAAAATATTCTAAGCTAGCAGATGCAACTCCATATGTACCTTCACCAAGATAAATTTGATTAAGGTATAGTTCTATAATTCTCTCTTTTGATAAAACTCTTTCAATTCTAAATGCTAAAATTGCTTCTTTTAACTTTCTTTTGATGCTCACCTCATTAGATAATAAAAAATTTTTTGCGACTTGCTGTGTTATTGTTGATGCACCCTCAAGTCTCTTTGATGACATAATGTTATAAAAATTATTAATAACTGCTCGCAAAACTCCTTTTGCATCAACTCCTGGATGTGAAAAAAAATTTTTATCCTCTGCAGAGATGAATGCATTAATTACTTTTTTGGGAATAGCATTATAAGGAACAAAGATTCTTTTTTCAGAAGAAAAGTCACTAACTAATTCACCTTTTCCTGAATAAACCTTGCTTGATACTGGAGGTTTATAATTTTTTAAAAATTTATAATCTGGTAAATTATTCGAAAATGCCCATAAAACTGCTAGGACACCTATTCCTATTAACAAAGATCCACTTAATAAGGATACTAAAAAAAAATTTATAAATTTACTCATTTTAGTATTATTTAATATATGAATTTGTTAAAGTTAAGGCATATTAAATAACAAAATTTATATATTTAAATGAAACAATTAATCAAAATTATATGGAAAAAAATTTATACATTGATGCATCACATCCAAATGAAACTAGAGTTGTACTTAAGTCCAATGGAAATATTGAAGATTACGAATACGAAGGTGTAAAAAATACTCTTATTAAAAATAATATCTACCTTGGTAAAGTAAGTAGAGTAGAGCCTTCATTACAAGCAGCTTTTATTGATTTTGGTAGAGATAGACATGGTTTTCTATCTTTTAACGATATTCAGTCTGACTACTATCAGATACCGCAAAGTGATTTAAAAAAAATCAAAGAAGAGGAAAAAGACGCTAGAGAAAAACTATTAAAAGAAAGTGAAAAAATAGAAGAAAAAAATTTAAACGAAGGAAATTTTGAGGGTGATGATCCTGTTGAAAAAAATCTAGATCCTGTTTTAAATGAAGAATCCAAAAAACCAACTGTTAGATACCATTCTAAAAGATACAAAATTCAAGAAGTAATCAAACCGAACCAAGTAATTCTTATCCAGGTTCTGAAAGATGAAAGAGGCTTAAAGGGAGCCGCTCTAAGTACATTTATTTCTATTGCAGGAAAGTATATTGTTTTAATGCCAAACACACCTAAAGGTGGAGGAATATCCCGTAAAATATTTAATCCAGGTGATAGAAAAAAAATTAGAAGAATATTAAATGAAATTCAGATTCCAAAAGAAATGGGATTAATTGTTAGAACTGCAGGGTCAAATAAAACTAAAAATGAAATTGATTATGATTTACAAAACTTAATTAAAATATGGGATTCAATTAAAGCAACTGCAATGAATTCTATAGCACCATCCCTTATTCATCAAGAAAGTGAAATAATTAAAAGAACTTTAAGAGATATGTATGATGAAGAAACAAAAAACATAATTATTGAAGGCAATGAAGGTTATAAAAAAGCTCAAAATTTTATGAAGATGATGATGCCAAGTCATGTAAAAAAAATAAAGAAATATAGAGATAAAATTCCACTTTTTTTTAAAGAAAATATTGAAACAAAGCTAAATGATATCTTTGAAAGTCAGATTAAATTAAATTCTGGTGGTTATTTAGTTATTAATCCAACTGAAGCTTTGGTTTCTATAGATATTAACTCAGGAAAATCTATTAAACAAAAAAATGTCGAAAGTACAGCCCTAGATACAAATCTTGAAGCTGCTGATGAAATATCAAGACAAATTAAAATTAGAGATTTATCGGGACTAATAATAATAGACTTCATAGACATGCTAAGCTACGGAAACAGAAGGTTAGTTGAAAGAAGATTAAAAGAAAAATGTAGAACAGATAGAGCCAGAATTCAAATAGGTAGAATTAGTAATTTTGGCTTACTAGAAATGTCAAGACAAAGGCTTAGAGAAAGTCCTATAAAATGGCAAGTTGTACTAACAGATGAGTCTTTTGCATTAAAAGTTTTAAAATTGATTGAAGTTAAATCAGTTTTAAACAAAGCTAAGTTTGTAGAACTTAGAGTTTGTGAAAAAATAACTAATTTTATGAAAGAAAATTTTATGGAAGATTTAAAATATTTTGAAAATAAAAATAAAATAAAAATTGATATTATTTCTGATAATTCTCTTACTATACCCGAATATATTATCGACCTTCAAAGTAAAACTAAAAAAACTATAGAAAAGATAGAAACTCTTACTAGGCTAAAAAATTTAGAAGACATTAAAAAAGATATTAATATTGATATTTTAAAAAATACTACTAGTAAAAATGACTATAAAAAAAATATTTTTAAAAAGAAAAAATTTTTTAAAAAAAAACAATTTAAGAATGTTATATCAACCCCTTCAGAGGAGAAGAAGGTCTAGCGTAGTCTGCTTTTATAATTCTCCCTGAAAGATAAGAATATCTTCCAGCAATAACTGCATTTTTCATTGCAGTTGCCATTTCGAATGGCTTTTTGGCTTTTGCTATTGCCGTGTTAACCAAAACCCCGTCACACCCTAGTTCCATAGCGATAACAGCATCAGAAGCCTGACCTAAGCCTGCATCAATAATTAATGGAAGTTTTGTTTGGCTTCTAATTATTTTTATATTTGTTTGATTTTGAATTCCTAATCCCGAACCTATTGGCGCTGCTAAAGGCATAATTGCACAAGCTCCTACATCTTCTAATCTTTTAGCCATCAATGGGTCATCTGTACAATAAACCATCACTTCAAAACCTTCTTTACTCAAAACTTCAGTTGATTTTAAAGTTTCTATCATGTCTGGAAATAGGTTTTTTTTATCTCCTAAAACTTCTAGCTTCACTAATTTCCATCCACCAATTTCTCTTGCTAGTCTCAATGTTCTTAAAGCCTCAGTAGAATTAAAACATCCAGCAGTATTAGGTAAATAGGTTATTTTTTTTGGATCTATATAATCCATTAATAATGGTTTTTTTTTATCTGATATGTTTACTCTCCTAACAGCAACTGTGACTATATCTGCACCTGAAATTTTAATTGCTCTCGCACATTCAGACATACTTTTATATTTTCCAGTGCCAACAATTAATCTAGATTTAAACTTTTTTTTTGCTACTATGAAATGATCAATTTTCAAATTCTAACCACCACCTATAAAATGAACAATTTCAATTTTATCATTTTTTTTAATTATAAAGTTATTAAGTTTATTTTTATCTATTATTTCATAGTTTAATTCAACTGCTACTTTATTTAATGGTATCTTTAGTTTTTTAATATAGTCTAATAAAGTTAAATTATTTGAAACCATAGATATTTTACCATTTAGTTTGATTTTTATTTTGTTTATTTTTTTCATGCTATATAAGTGATAAATGAATAATAAAATTCTAATAATTAATGGTCCAAATCTTAATCTATTAGGTGAAAGAGAACAATCACAATATGGATCAGTAACTTTTGATCAACTAAAGAATAATTGTTTAGAAAAAGCAAAAGAATTAGGTATTAATTTAGAATTTACACAATCAAATATTGAAGGTGAGATAGTTACTCTTATACAAGAAGCTAAAAATAAGTTTGATGGAATAATTATAAATGCAGCTGGCTTTACACATACCTCTGTATCTATTAGAGATGCATTAGATATTTTTAAAAAACCAATTATTGAGCTTCATATATCTAATATATACAAAAGAGAGGAATTTAGAAAAAAATCATTAATAAGTGATGTTGTAAATGGTGGTATTTTTGGTTTAGGTGACAATGGTTATATTTTAGCCATAATTTCAATGCAAAATCTTTTAAAAAATGAAAATAGATAAAGATAAAATAAAAGAATTAACCAATTGTTTAGATGAGCTAGGATTATCTGAACTTGAATACGGAGACAAAGATCTTAAAATAAAAGTTTCTAAATGGCAACATGCACCATCTGATAGTTCATTAAAAAAATCAGAAAAAAATTTAAATGCAAAACACCAAGAAAATAAAAATCTCTCTGGAATAAAAATAACTTCACCAATTATCGGTACAGCTTACTGTGCTCCGGAACCGGGAGCTAAAAATTTTATAGAAATTGGGAAAAAAATAAAAAAAGGTGACACTATAATGATCGTAGAGGCTATGAAGACAATGAATCATGTGCCTTCCACGGCAGATGGAGTAGTTAGAAAAATTTGTATTGAAGATGGTCAGCCCGTTGAGTTTGGTCAAACTATTATTATCTTAGATTAATGTTTAAAAAAATATTGATTGCAAACCGTGGTGAAATTGCAGTTAGAATTATTCGTGCTTGTAAAGAATGGGGTATAGCAACTGTAGCTGTTCATTCTGATGTTGATAAAGAAAGTATGCACGTGAGGATGGCAGATGAAAGTGTATGTATTGGATCTCATCAACCTGCCAATAGTTATTTAAATATTCCAGCTTTAATGTCTGCCATTGAACTTACAAAAGCAGACGCTGTCCATCCTGGTTATGGTTTTTTATCGGAAAATGCTAATTTTGCAAAAATTCTTGAGGAAAATAAAATTAAATTTATTGGAGCTTCATCAAAATTAATAAGTATGATGGGCGACAAAATTCAAGCAAAAAAAATTGCCAAAGAACATGGATTGCCTGTTATTGAGGGTTCTGAAGGTGGTGTTGTAGATATAAAACAAACAAAAGAACTTTGTAAAAAAATAGGTTTTCCCATTTTAATTAAGGCTTCTGGTGGTGGCGGTGGTAAAGGAATGAAAATTGTTCGTAAAGAGGAAGAATTTGAAACATTATTTTCTGCTGCAAAATCTGAAGCTCAAAAGTATTTTGGAAATGATGAGGTTTATATTGAAAAATTTTTTCAAAACCCAAGACACATAGAAGTCCAAGTATTATCTGGTAAAAATCGAACTGTACATCTTCATGAAAGAGATTGTTCAGTACAAAGAAGACATCAAAAATTAATAGAAGAGACACCTAGTCCAGTTCTAACTGATAAAATTAGAAAAGATCTTTTTGAAAGAACTGTAAATATGGTGAGTAAAATTGAGTATGAGGGCGCAGGTACTGTTGAATTTATTTATGAAGATGGAAAATTCTATTTTCTTGAAATGAATACGAGAGTGCAAGTTGAACATCCGGTCACTGAAATGATTACTGGAATAGATATTATTAAAGAACAAATTTCTATAGCATTTACTGGTAATACCGCTTTAAAACAGAGCGATATAAGTCCAAGGGGGCACGCAATAGAATGTAGAATTAATGCTGAAGATGCAAGTAAAAACTTTCAGCCTTCTCCTGGAACTATCGGTATGTGTCATCAACCTTCAGGTTTTAGAACTAGAGTCGATGGAGCAATATTTCAAGGTTATAAAGTAACTCCTTATTATGACAGTATGATTTGTAAACTAATTTGTCATGGTAGAAATAGGACTGAAGCAATTCAAAGAATGAATCGTTCTTTAGATGAATTTATAATTGAAGGAATAACAACCACCATTCCACTTCATAAAGTATTACTAAGTCATGAAAAATTTATTAATTCTGATTTTAATGTAAGCTGGCTAGACAACGAAAAGGTAATTTAATAATAACATTTGGTTAGCCAAATGTCATAAACTGGATGATCAAAAGGTCTAATGGAAGGACTAGATGAAAAAGTCCAACCATTAAAAACAAAAACTTCATTGTTATCTTTATTGGTTAAATCTTTAACTTGAAGATACGCAGTAATTTCAGGATTATCATCAAATTTAGAATTTATACATTTTAATGCTTTTATTAAAATATTCTTAAATCTTTTTTCTTCACCAATTTTTATCTTTAGAACACGATTTTTGGAGCTTACTTTATCTAAGACTTTAACTTCTATAAAATTACCTAGTAAAGATTTCGTATTTTCTTGTGAATTTGCTATTGAATTACAACTTAATAAAATTGATAAAACTAAGAAATTTAAAAAATTAACTTTTCCAGCTCTTATATTTTTTATCAATTTCATTATTTTTTTTATTTGGGTGATAAGAATTATCACTTCCTGTTTGATTTGGTTGGTGTGGCTTTTGCCAATCATATTTTTTTATTTCATGAGAATTTTCAATTTTATTTTTTATAAAGTGAATCCAAGAGTACCATTCGTTAGGTATTTTTGATGCATCAATTTCATCTTTATATATTACCCAGCGCTTATCAAGTTTACTTTGATAATATTTATTTCCAAAATTATCTTTGCCTACAAATTTTCCATAAAAAATTGTAAAAAGTTTGGTCCCTATAGTGTCTTGATTCCACCAAGTGAAAATTTTTTTTAAAAATGTCAACATTTAATTTTAGTATTTAGTTCAATTCAAAATTGTATAAATTAAATTAGACTAAAGTATGAATTTGTATATAAATTAATTGTCTCAAAACTAAAAATAAATTTTAATTAAAGGAAAAATGGCAAAATATTTAGTAGAAACCTATTACACATGCAGCTTTAAAGTTACTCATCACTTGGATAATATTAATGAAAAAGAATTATCAAGCTTAGAAAAGAGAGATGATGGTAAATTTGAAGTATTGGATGTTAAACTTGATAATAGAAAAACAAAAAGCTTAGATCCTAAGAATAACATAATAGAACCAAAAAAATTGGATGTAATTACAGAAAAAACACAAACTAAAATAATACCAAATGATGCTAGTGCTAATTTTGTTAAAAAACTAAACGAAGGAGTAAGTAAACGATTCGGTATGCCAGATAGAAGAAAAGGATATATTCAAAAAGCTACTATTGGTGATCATAAAGTTTATCTTCACACTGGTGAATATGAAGATGGGAAAATAGGAGAAATTTTTATTGATACCAGTAAAGAAGGTGAATTAGTTAAAGCATTAATGAATAATTTTGCGATAGCAATATCTTTAGGGCTACAGTATGGGGTTCCACTTGATGAATTTATTAACGCTTATGTGGACACTAAATTTGAACCATCTGGAAAAGTTTATGGTAATGATAGAATTTTAAGTGCTTCATCAATTCTTGATTATATTTTTAGGGAATTAGCTATCTCTTATCAAAATAGAGAAGATTTGGCACATACACCTTCAATTGGTGAATCTGATAAAGTCGATAATGATAATGAAAATTCTGATGATGAAAATCAATTCTTAAAACTTGTAAAAGATATAACTAGCAAAGGTTTTGTTAGAAATAACTATAAAAAAAACCTAGTTGATTTATCTGATATAAAAATTAATTTAAAAGGGAAAAAATAAGTTATTTTTTTCCTTTTAGGATTAATCCCAATTCTTTTAGTTGATGATCTGAAACATCTGATGGGGCATTCATCATTAAATCTTGTGCATTTTGATTCATAGGAAACATTGTTACTTCTCTTATATTTTTTTCATTAGCTAACAACATTACAATTCTATCTATTCCTGGTGCAATACCACCGTGAGGTGGTGCACCATAGCTTAATGCATTAATCATTCCACTAAATTTTTCATCTACCTTTTTTTTATCATAGCCTGCAATTGAAAACAGTTTGTACATCAATTCTGGCACGTGATTTCTTATAGCTCCGGAAGATAATTCGATACCATTACACACAATATCATATTGATAGGCTTTAATATCTAAAGGTTTTTCAAAATCAATATCTTTAATATTGCCTTGAGGCATTGAAAATGGATTGTGGCTAAATTTAATTTTGTTTGTTAACTCATCTAATTCAAACATTGGGTAATCAACTATCCAACAAAATGCAAATTTGTTTTCGTCAATTAAATCTAAATCTTTAGCAATTTTTTCTCTCGCTTGGGATAAAATTTTTTCAACATCATTTCTTTTTCCACAAGCAAAAAAAATACTATCACCTTCAACTGCAGATGTAATTTTCATTATCTCTTTCAGAGAATCCTCTGAAAAAAATTTACCTACAGGTCCCTTGGCTGAAAGTTGTTTATCACGTTCAATTGTAAAATATGCTAAACCTGATGCACCTTGCTCTTTTGCCCATTTATCTAGATTATCAAAAAAACTTCTCGGTTTATCTTTGGTATTTTTTGTTACAATACATCTAACTTTAGAACCTGCTTTTACAAGCTTCTTGAAAATATCAAATGAAACATCTTCTCGAGTAAAAATATTTGTTAAATCATAGATTAATAAAGGGTTTCTTAAATCTGGTTTATCTGAACCATATTTAAGCATGGCTTCTTCATAAGAAATTCTTGGAAATTTTTTGTACAATAATTTTTTTGAAGAAAATTCTTTAAAGACATTGATCATTAATTTTTCAACAACGTCAAAAATATTTTCTTGCTCGACAAAAGACATTTCTATATCTAATTGATAAAATTCGCCTGGGCTTCTGTCTGCTCTTGCATCTTCATCTCTAAAACATGGTGCAATTTGAAAATATTTATCAAATCCAGACACCATAATTAATTGTTTAAATTGTTGAGGAGCTTGTGGTAATGCATAAAATTTTCCAGGATTTAGTCTGCTTGGAACTAAAAAATCTCTTGCACCCTCAGGACTTGAAGATGTTAAAATTGGAGTTTGAAATTCTAAAAATTCTAAATTATTCATTTCATTCCTTATAAAGGAGATAACTTTCGATCTTAATATAATATTTTCATGAATTTTTTTTCTTCTTAAATCTAAAAATCTATATTTAAGTCTAATTTCTTCTGCGTATTCTTGATCACTAAAAATTGGCATAGGAAGCTCTCTACAACTTCCAAGTATTTCAAATGAAATAATATTTACTTCAATCTCTCCAGTATAAAGTTCAGAATTAATTGTCTCATTACTTCTTTCAATTACATTTCCAATTATTTTAATAACACTTTCTAGTTGGATTTTTTCTAATTCATTAAAACTAGAGTTGCTTTTATCAATAATACACTGCGTAAGACCATAGTTATCTCTAAGATCAATAAATAAAAGATTACCATGATCTCTTTTTTTATTTATCCAACCAGACAGGATAATATTTTCACCTTTATTACCTTTATTAAGTTGATTACAATTATGAGTTCTATATTTGTTCAATTAATCGCCTAATGCATCTTTAATAATTTTAAAATCTATTGATTTTTTTTTTTTTAAACTAACTTCGTCAATTTTATATATGAATTCAAATATTTTTCCATATGATCTATCTATTCTTTTAATGATGTAATCAATCAATTTTTTATCAATTACGATTTGTCTATCCGAAAAATTTTTTAAAATAAGGGCAAACATTAAATCGTCGTCAGGTTTATCTATATGTGCAACTAGAAAATTTCTTGCTCTAGATCTTAAGTCACTTAATTTAAAATCTATTTTTTCAATTGGTATTAATGAGTTAATAATCAAATATTTATTATCCTGATCAATAATGTTAAATAAAGAATAAACTAATCTTTCATCAACCTTTTCTGTAAAATTTTCAAGTATGATATTTTCAAATGATTTAATTTTTTTTAAATGATCATTTTCAAGAGAATTAGCATCAATTACTAAACCTTTAAATTTTTTTAGGAAGATGTTTATCAAATGTGATTTTCCAGAATATCTATCACCACAAATATTTAAAAAATTCTTTTCCCATTTGGGCCAAGTATTAATAATGTTGAACGCAAAATAATTACTTTTACTTACATAAAAATCTCCATCCCTAAAATTTTCCTTATAATCAAAATTTAGTAAAAGCTGATTTAAATCTTTCATTCAACTTTCCAGGTTGATTTTTTAATATTAATTATAATATTTTCAGTTTTCATTTCATTAATAAATTTATTAGGTAGTCCATTATAAATAATTTTTATATAGATGTTTTGATTGTCAAATTTAACAATTTCATAGCTAGCTACCAAGTCTAACTTAAC
Organism: uncultured Candidatus Pelagibacter sp.; assembly: GCA_905612435.1. Classification (GTDB taxonomy): domain Bacteria; phylum Pseudomonadota; class Alphaproteobacteria; order Pelagibacterales; family Pelagibacteraceae; genus Pelagibacter. Next base: position 8 of record CAJQRZ010000051.1, on the reverse strand, counting down.
TAAAGCAT
>CAJQRZ010000050.1 GCA_905612435.1 uncultured Candidatus Pelagibacter sp. | reverse complement strand
ATGAAAATTATCAAAAGTGCCCATTTTAATATTTTTTCTAACAGCTGACATTAATTCTTGGTAAAAATTAATATTATGTAGAGTTAATAAGGTAGAGCCAAGAATTTCGTTAGTATTAAAAAGGTGATTCAAATAATTTTTTGAATATTTGTTTAAATCTAAATTTGAGCAATTTATATCCAAAGGCTCATTATCATTTTTATATTTAGTATTTTTTATATTAACTCTACCATTCCAAGTAAAAGCAAGACCAGTTCTTCCAGATCTTGTTGGCATTACACAATCAAACATATCTACCCCTCTTTTAACGGCTCCCAATATATCAGAGGGTGTTCCAACACCCATTAGGTATCTTGGTTTGTCTTGAGGTAGATGCTCTTTGATGTCATCCAAAATATCAAACATTTCTTTCTGAGACTCTCCTACTGCTAATCCACCTATTGCATATCCATCAAAACCAATTTTTGTTAGTTCATTAATTGATTTAATTCTTAAATCTTTAAATAGTCCACCCTGAACTATTCCAAATAAACCTTTGTAAGGGTTTAGTCCAAAAGCTTCTTTAGATCTTTTTGCCCAATAAAGAGATAAATCCATTGATTTATTAATTATTTTATAATCGGTCGTTTTTTTTGGACATTCATCCATAATCATAACAATATCAGAGTCTAGTCCCTTTTGAATTCTAATACTTTCTTCTGGACTCAATATAAATTTTTTTCCATCCACATGAGAATTAAAAATGGCACCTTTTTCTTTATCCACTTTATTTAATTTTGATAAAGACATTACTTGAAATCCACCTGAATCCGTTAATATAGGTAGTCTACAATTCATGAATTTATGAAGGCCTCCAGCAGATATGATTCTATCAACACCAGGTCTAATCATTAAATGATAAGTATTTGATAAGATAATTTCAGATCCTGTCTTAATAACATCATCTATTGTACAAGCCTTAATTGTTGCTTGTGTGCCAACAGGCATAAAAGCTGGAGTATTAATGTTTCCTCTATGAGTTTCTATAAAACCACACCTGGAAAAAACATCTCTAGCAATGACATTAAAACCAAAGTTTTTTAATGGCATTTAATAAAAACTTATTTAGATTTAAAACTAACTATCTTATCTGGATCAGACACGGATCCGTTGTTATTTTGATCACCTCTTTTAATTTTATCAACTAAATCCATACCTTCAATTACTTTACCAAAAACAGTATATTGTCTATCAAGGAACGAGGATGCTTTAAAACAAATAAAAAATTGACTATTAGCACTATTAGGATCTTGTGATCTAGCCATAGATAAAGTGCCTCTTTCATGAGGTAAATCATTAAATTCTTCTTTGAGATCTGGTAAATCTGAGCCGCCTGTTCCAGCACTACTTAAATTGTACTCTTCATTAGAAGAGTTTCCAAATTTAACATCACCAGTTTGAGCCATAAAACCATCTATAACTCTGTGAAACACCACACCATCATACTTACCGCTTTCCGCAAGCTTTTTAATTCTGTTAACATGATTGGGGGCCACATCCTCGAAAAGCTTTATTGTAACATCTCCGTCTTTAAGTTTTAAAATCATTATATTTTCCTTTGCTATTGTGTTGTTGGTTAGTATAAAAAAAAAGATTAAAAATTTAACTAATAGTTTATTCATATTTTTCCTTTAAAGATTTAATTGTACTTTTTGTAGTAAATTTATTTATATTTCCTTTTAATCTAATTATTTCTTTTACAAATTTTGAAGAAATTATTTGATTTTCCACGTCAGACATTAAAAATATTGTTTCAATGTTGTTATTTAATTTTCTATTCATGCCAGCTAATTGAAATTCATATTCAAAGTCAGAAACTGCTCTAAGGCCTCTTAAAATGATATTTGATTTGTACTTTTTACAAAGATCTGTTGTTAGTGATTTAAAAGTAATTATTTTTACTTTCCTATTATCTAGTTTTAAGTCAGAAAAAAGTGCTTTTTTAACTATTTCAATTCTCTCTTCTGCATTGAAGAGATAATTTTTATTATTACCATCAGATGCGGCAATAACAACTTTATCAAATAATTTTAAAGCTTTTTTGATTACATCGATATGACCATATGTAATTGGATCAAATGTTCCAGGGTAGATAGCAACTTTTTTCATTACACCAAGTTATCATCAATTAGTATGGCTGAAACTACTTTTTCATCACCAGATAACTTGATTATTCTTACACCCTGTGTATTTCTTCCAGCAGATCTAATTTCTTTTACAGCTACCCTTATCACTCTGCCCTTGTTAGTAGAAATCATTACTTCATCACCATCAAAAACTGCAAATGACGAACAGACACTGCCATTTCTTGGAGAATTAATTATTCCAATAATTCCTTTACCACCTCTATTTGTAACTCTATAATCAAGATGAGACGTTTTCTTTCCGTAGCCATTTTCAGTAATTGAAAGAACAAATCTTTCTTTAGCTTTTAATTCAGATTTTTCGTCTTTATTATTTTTTGAACTTTTCTTAATTTTATCTTGATCTATTATTGATAATGAAACGATTTTGTCATTTTGTGCAAGACCAATTCCTTTAATACCTTTGGAAGATCTTCCTTTAAATACTCTAAGTTTTTTTGACTCAAACCTTATACATTTACCATTCATAGTACTAAGCATGATGTCTTGATTAACTTTGCAAATTTCAACACCAACAATTTTATCATTAGGATCGAGTTTCATTGCAATTTTTCCACCCGCATTAATGGATGAAAAATCCTCAAGGTTATTTTTACGAACTTTGCCTTGTGCAGTAGCAAAAACTATTTGTAAATCTTTCAAATCACCTTGGTCATCAGGAAATGGCATGATTGAACTTATCGACTGATGGTTTTTTAGCGGTAAAATATTAAACAAAGATTTACCTTTGGAAGTCGTGGACCCCTCTGGTATCTTCCATGCTTTAACTTTATATACAAGACCTTCTGTTGAAAAGAATAAGACAGATGTATGAGTGTTAACGGAAAGTGTTTGAACTACAGAGTCTGCATCCCTAGTTGTTATACCAGATTTTCCCTTTCCACCACGTTTTTGCTGTTTAACGTTGCTTAGAGCACCTCTTTTAATGTACCCTTGAAGCGTAACTGTAATAATTACAGATTCTTTTTGAATAGTTTCTTC
>CAJQRZ010000049.1 GCA_905612435.1 uncultured Candidatus Pelagibacter sp. | reverse complement strand
TTTAAATCTCACATCGAAGCGGCTATAGAGCTAGATATGCCTATTATAGTGCATTCAAGAAATGCGGAAGAAGAAACATTTAAAGTCCTAAATTCATACAAAGACGATAAACCTAAAATTTTACTTCATTGTTTTACTGGATCATTAAAACTTGCTCAAAACTTAATGAATTTAAATTCTTTTTTTTCAGCTAGTGGAATTATTACCTTTAAAAATAGTGTTAGTTTACAAAATACATTTAAGATTATTCCAGAAGATAAGTTGTTAATTGAAACGGATAGTCCTTTTTTAGCTCCTGAGCCAATGAGAGGAAAGACTAATGAGCCAAGTTTTATTATATATACAGCACAAAAACTTGCTGATCTTAGAAGCATAAGTCTTGATGAAATTAAAAAAATAACAACAAAAAATTTTAATTCACTTTTTTTTAATAAATGACTTTTAAATTTACCATTTTAGGATGTGGCAGTTCTTTTGGCGTACCCAGAGCTGACGGTAATTGGGGTAAATGTAATCCAAAAGAAATAAAAAATTATAGAACACGATGTTCGGCTCTAGTCTCTTTTATGAATAAAAAAATCTTAATTGATACTAGTCCAGATTTAAGAAGCCAATTAATTAGACACAAAGTAACCAATATTGATGCAGTATTGTATAGCCATCTTCACGCTGATCAAACACATGGTATTAATGATTTACGAGTTTTTTATATGAATGATAAAAAAAAAATTAGTGTTTATGCTGATAGAATTACAAGCAATTATTTGCAAAGCAATTTTACATACTGCTTTAAAAAACGATATGGTTATCCACCAATTTTAGATTTAAAGCCTATTAAAAAAAATATCATATTCAAGTCTGACAAAAAAATTATTAATATTAAAAGCTTGCCTGTTAAACATGGTCCTATTGAATCTCTGTCTTTTATAATTAATAATACTTGTGCCTACGCAAGTGATGTTAGTGAGATTTATCCAAAAGATTTACATTATTTTAAAAACCTTAAATATTTTGTAATTGATTGTTTAAGAATAAAAAAACATCCATCACATTTTAATTTAGACCAAGTATTAAATTTAGTAAAAATTTTAAATCCAAAGAAAACAATATTAACCAATCTTCATTCCGATCTTGATTATAATTATTTATTGAAAAATCTTCCAAATAATATAATACCTGGATATGATGGTTTAACTATAAATATTAAATGAAAAAAAATACAATTATAATTACTGGTGGAGCAGGATTTGTTGGTACAAATTTAATTAATCTATTATTAATAAAAACTAAATTTAAAATTATAAGTATTGATAACTATTCTTCAGGTAAAAAAAAAAATCATATAAAAAACAAAAGAATTATATACTTAAAAGGTGATACAAAGAATATTTTTCAACTATTAAAAAAACCAAATTTAATTAATTCAATTTTTCACTTTGGTGAATTTTCAAGAATATATCAAAGCTTTCTTAAGATGAATGAGTGTATTAATTCAAACTCTATAGGTACAAATGCTGTATTTAATTTCTGCCTTAAAAATAAAATTAAACTTATATATTCAGCAACATCTGCTTCATTAGGAAATAATGGTAACGATAAAAACTTATCCCCTTATGCTTTTACTAAATCTAAAAATTTAGAATTATTAGAAAATCTAAAAAAATGGTTTAAGTTCAAATATGAAGTAATTTATTTTTACAATGTTTATGGTCCACACCAAATTTGTCAAGGTGATATGGCAACAGTTATTGGAATATTTGAAGATCATTATAATTCAAAAAAACCTCTCCCTATAGTAAGACCAGGGAATCAAACTAGGAGATTTACACATATTTTTGATACCGTTGAAATTTGCTTTAAAGCTTGGAAAAAAAATTTATGTAGACATTATAGTATAGCTAGTCATAAAAGTTATTCAATTATACAAGTTGCTAAAATGTTTAACACTCAAATAAAGTATTTACCTCAAAGAAGGGGAGAACGATACGCTTCAGCTTTAACTAATATGAGTATTTCTAATAAGGTTTATAAGTTTTTTGGTAAACATAATTTGACTGATTATATAAAAAAAATAATTAGATAATTTTATTTCAATCTAATAATTTTTCTAATTTAGAAGTTATTTTTTTAGACATTGGTTCTGTAAATGATCCAAATGTATCCTCTATCTTACCATTTTTATTAATTAAGATTTTGTGAAAATTCCACTTAGGTACCGCTGATGTACCAAAATTTTTTTTTGCCCATGAGTAAATTTCATGTGCATTAACACCTTTAACATCTACTTTATCAGTCATTGGAAAGGTTATATTAAAATTAGTTTCACAAAATTCCTTTATTTCTTTGTTGGTTCCGGGTTCTTGACCACCAAATTGATTAGAAGGTATCCCTAATATAACGAGACCATTATCGTAGTATTTATCATAAAGCGATTGTAGTCCGCTATATTGTTTTGTAAAACCACATTTACTAGCAACATTAACAAGTAATATAATTTTGTTCTTATATGTATTTAAATTAAGTACTTCTCCATTAATGCTTTTAATACTCAAATCAAAAAACAATTTATCATATTTAGCTTCAACTTTTCCAAATAATGAAATCATAATAAGTATTGTATAGCCTATTAAACAATATTTTTTAAACATAATTACTTTTTAGAGGTAAGTAGTAATAAAAAATATCCAAATAGTGTTGATAATAAGGAACCTGCTAAAACACCAATTTTAACCCCATCAATATATTGTATATTATCGACAAAAGCTAGATTTCCAACAAATAAACTCATAGTAAAACCAATACCAGTTAAGATGGACACTCCATATAAATTTAGCCAAGTTGAGTTATCTGGCATTTGTGCCATTTTAAGTTTCACAGAGATATATGAAAAAAACATAACACCCAATTGTTTACCAAAGAACAATCCAACAAGTATTCCGAGAGGAACGGGAAGCATCAATGACGAGAATGATAGTCCATTTAAAGAAACACCTGCATTAGCAAATGCAAATAAGGGCATAATCATAAATGCAACATATGGGCTAATTGAATGCTCAATTTTGATTAATAATGAAAAATCTTTATTTTTTTGACTATGCGGTATTGTCGTTGCTAGAAGAACGCCTGCGATTGTTGCATGAATTCCAGATTTATATGTAAAATACCACATAAAAATTCCAATTAACATATAAGGAAAAATTATTTTAACTTCAAATTTATTTAATATTAATAGAAAAACATAAGAGATTAAAATTAAGCTTAAATAAGTATTGCTTAAATCACTTGAATAGAAAAATGCTATAATTAGAATTGCTCCAAGGTCATCAATAATTGCTAGAGCAGTTAAAAAAATCTTTAAAGAAATTGGAACTCTAGATCCAAGCAACGAAAGTATACCAAGCGAAAAAGCTATATCTGTAGCTGACGGTATAGCCCAACCATTTAAAGTTTCTGAATTATTAAAATTTATAAGTACATAAAAAAGAGCAGGGACTAACATTCCACCAACAGCAGCAATTATTGGCAATAATGCTTTTTTTAAATTTGATAGTTCACCTTTAATAAATTCTCTCTTGATTTCCAATGTCACAAAAAAGAAAAATATTGCCATAAGAGCATCATTTATCCAGTG
>CAJQRZ010000048.1 GCA_905612435.1 uncultured Candidatus Pelagibacter sp. | reverse complement strand
AAGTTTTTTTGAAGAAGTTCAAATTAATTTTTTATATCCAATATTTTTGACATTTTTAAATGCGCCATCAATACTTTATGGTATTTTTCCATTTATATTTTTAATTTCTACTCAATTTTTCTTTATTAAAATTTTTGAAAAAAATGAGTTAAGCATCTATAAGAATTTTGGTTTAAACAATTTCAAAATATTAAATATTTTAGCTTCTATATCATTAATCCTATCTTTATTAATAATATTTATTTTTTATAATTTTTCAGCAAAATTCAAATTTTTATATTTAGATTTGAAAAATGATTATTCTGATGATGACAAATATTTAGCAGTCATAACTGAAAATGGCCTGTGGATAAAAGATGAAATAGAGGACTCTATATTGATTATAAATGCTTCTTCAATAAATGATAATTTTTTAAATGAAGTTTCAGTTATTGAACTATCAAAAAATTTTGATTTAATTAGAAATATTGAAGCTAAAAAAGCTGACATTAAGTCTTTTAGGTGGAAAATATTTAATGCAAAACAACATATTAATGCAAGCAATATTACATCAACGGAAAGTGAATTATATTTAAATACTCATTTTAATTTGAAAAAGATAAATAGTTTATTTTCTAACTTATATTCTCTAACAATGTGGGAACTTGAAGGTCTTAAAAATGATTATGAATCTCTTGGTTACTCGACACTAGAAATTGATACCCATAGACACAAGATTATTGCCTATCCAATATATTTAATGATAATGACAGTGATTTCAGGAATAATTATGTTAAATATAAAGATTAATAAATCAAAAATGTTCAATTTAATTTTAGGAATTTCATTGTCTGTAATTATATTTTATATTAAATATTTCTTTAATCTTCTTGGAGAAAATGGAAAGATTCCAATTATTGTGTCTATATGGTTTCCATTAATAATATTATCAATTTTATGTACAATTGGATTAATAAGAATAAATGAAAAATAAAATTATAAAAATATTTTTTTTAGGATTACTTTTTTTAATATTTTTTTTAAAAAACTCTTTCAGTAAAGATTTTCAGTTTCTTGGAAATGAATTAATACTTTTAGATAAGGGAAATTTACTTGTTGGAAAAAATGGAATTAAAATAACATCTAAAGATCAAACAATTGAAGCAAACAAGTTTGAATATAATAAGACCAATTTGCATCTAAAATTATTAGGTCAAATCAAAATAATAGATACTTTAAAAAATATAACCATAACTGGTAATAAAATAGATTATTTTGAGAATCTTGATAAGTTCATTGCAGAAGGAAATGTTAGGGTTAAAGTTGACAATAAATATATAATTGATTCTAGTGACCTTACATATTTAAAAGCTAAAGAACATTTTTTTTCTAAAAATAAAAGTATTTTTCAAGATACTATTGGAAATAAATTTGAATTAGATAAATTTGATTATTTCAAATTACTTAGCAAAATTCGTGGTTCGAAAATAAAATTTACTGATGTACAATCAAATAAATATTATATTGATGATGCTGTAGTTGATTTACAAAAAAATAAAATTGTTGGAAAAGATGTTACTATTGATTTTGAAAATTCAACTTTTGGAAGTAATAAAAATGAACCTAGATTGAAAGGAAATAAAATATACTCTAATCAAGATATTACTACAGTTTCAAAAGGTATTTTTACAACATGTAAAAAAACTGACAATTGTCCACCCTGGACAATGCAAGCAAGTGAGGTTAAGCATGATAAAATAAAAAAAATAATAAGCTATAAAAATGCCTGGTTAAAAATTTATGATAAACCAGTGTTATATTTTCCTAGGTTTTTTCATCCAGATCCTACTGTAAAAAGACAATCTGGTTTTTTAATACCACGTCTAGTAAGCTCAAATACACTTGGTACAGCAATAGAAATTCCATATTTTAATGTACAGGCAGATAATAAAGATCTTACATTTAAACCTAGGCTTTATTTGGATAAAAGTATTATTTTACAATCAGAATTTCGTGTTAAACAAAAAAAATCTTCTCATGTTTTTGATTTTAGTTTTTTTAATGATGGTAATGAAAATATATTTAATAGCAAAAAAAGAAAAAATCACTTTTTTTCAAATTCTATATTAGATTATGATTTAGAAAAATTTGATGACACAAAAATTGAAATAAATATTGAGACAGTATCTAATGATACTTATTTAAAAACTTATAAAGTAAAATCTCCTCTAATTGAAAGTGAAACCTTATTAAATTCTTATACCAATGTAGAGATGAGTAACGAAGATACTTATATCAAAGCTTCTTTAGAATCATACGTTGATTTGACTCAAAAAAAAAGTGAAAGATATGAATATGTCTATCCCAATGTAGAATTTACAAAAGATATAGAATTAGATCCCAGTTATAAAGGAACTTTAAGTTTTGATTCAAATAGCTACCATAAAAAATATAACACTAACTCTACGGATAGCATAAATATTAATAATTTTGAATATCAATCATTTGACTATACTTTAAATAGTGGGTTGAAAAATAATTTTAATTTACTAATAAAAAATATTAATAGCGACAGTCAAAACTCAACGTTAAACAGTAATGAAACCAAAAATAAATTGCTAGGATCGGTTGTATTTGAATCTTCATATCCTCTAAAAAAAACAGGTGTAAACTTTAATAGCTTCTTAGAACCAATTGCATCAATAAGATACAGCCCAACTGAAACTAAAAATGTTTTAAATCAAGATAGAAGAATTGATATAAATAATATTTTTTCTACAGATAGGATTTCTAACAACCAGATGATCGAAGGAGGTGAATCAATAACAATTGGTAATACTTATAAACTGACAGACAAAAAAAATATCCAAGAGCATTTAGTTTTAAGTTTAGCTTCAGTTTTTAGAGCTAGAGAAAATGCTGATTTACCAATTAAAAGCACTATTGGTAAAAAAACTTCAGATATAGTTGGTAATGCTAAAATTTTACCAAATAAATATTTTAATATTGATTATAACTTCTCTTTAGATAACAATTTAGACTCTACAAATTATGATTCAATAAAATCAACTTTATCAATTAACAACTTTGTGACCAGTTTTACATATCTTCGAGAAGATGGCGATATAGGAAGAAAGAATTTTATTAAAAATAAAACATCATATAATTTTAATGAGGAAAATTCTTTGAGTTTTTCTACTCAGAAAAATAAAGAAAAAAATTTAATTGAATATTATAATTTAATTTATCAATATAAAAATGATTGTTTAACAGCAGCTTTTGAATATAATAAAGATTACTATACAGATAGCGATTTAAAACCAACAGAACAACTTTTTTTCACAATAACAATAATGCCTTTTGGAAAGATTAATAGTAGTAACCTAAGGTAATAAAATTAAATAAAATGAGACTTTTTGTAAAAAAATTTATTTTAATAATAATATTAACTTTTAATTATTCAAATTT
>CAJQRZ010000047.1 GCA_905612435.1 uncultured Candidatus Pelagibacter sp. | reverse complement strand
TGGGGAATAATCTTGCTGCGGCTAAAATTGCCGGAGACTTAACCGAAACTAATGCTAGAGTAATTTCATCAGTTGAAGAAACATCAAATTATAAATTTATTCCTGAAAAAGATCTTTTTGATGTTGAGTATTGGTCATTAGAACAAGCAAAAATTAACAAAACAAAAAAAATTCTTGAAGGAAATGTTGTTGTTATTACTGGTAGCACAGGAAGAATTGGTTTTGAAACTTATAAGCTATTTAAGAGTTATGGGGCTGAAGTTGTCTTACTTGACTATAACCTTAAAAATATAAAAGAATTACAATCTAAAATTAAAGATCTTTGTATTCATTGCGATGTAACAAATAAAGTTAGTGTAAAAAAAGCTTTTAATCTAATTTGTAAAAAATATGGAGGTGTTGATATATTGATTTCAAATGCTGGAACTGCAATAGGTGGCTCAATAGCTGAAGTTGATGATAAAATACTTAGACAAAGTTTTGAGGATAATTTTTTCTCACATCAAAATTGTGCCTCTGAAGCGATTAAAATAATGAAAAAGCAAAATATAAATGGATGTTTATTGTTTAATATTTCAAAACAATCTGTAAACCCTGGCAAAAATTTTGGCCCTTATGGTTTGCCAAAATCTGCTTTATTAAGTCTTTGTAAACAATATGCTGTTGACTATGGATCTTATGGAATTAGATCTAATGGTGTAAACGCTGATCGTATAAGAAGTGGTTTATTAAATGATAAAATGATTAAGAACAGAGCTAAAGCAAGAGAAGTGAGTACTGATGATTATATGAAAGGAAACTTACTATTAGATGAGGTTAAAGCTGAAGATGTGGCTAAAGCTTTTTTTCATTTAGCTGTTTCTAAAAAAACTACTGGAGCAGTTCTTGCTGTTGATGGTGGCAATATAGCAGCATCATTAAGATAATTTTTAATCTTTATTTTTTTTTATTTCTTCTTCACAAAATTTTTTTGCTTCTTCTAGGTCTGTTATCTTAGTTTTAGATAGCTTTTGACTTCCTGCCAAACAAGCATCAACTGCTCTTTTTAGATTATAGTCATTAAAATTTAAAATAACAAACATTCCAAGCACAATAAATATGAATATTAAAATGTTTTTTATCATTTGAATAAACTTTTTAAACCATCTTCAGATGCTTCACAAACTCCTTTTTCTGTTATCAATCCTGTTACATATTTTGCAGGTGTAACGTCAAAAGCTAAGTTCATGGATTTACTTTTTTTTGGATAAATTAATATTTTTTTAATATTTCCGCTTTCATCTAAACCTTCTAAATGAGATAATTCTTCTGAATTTCTTTCTTCAATAGGAATAGCTTTAAAATCTTTTATATCCCAATCAATTGTTGTGCTTGGTAAAGCCACATAAAAAGGAATGTTGTTATCATGTGCAGCTAATGCTTTAAGATAAGTTCCAATTTTATTACAAACATCACCTGTTGATAAAGTTCTATCTGTTCCAACAATGCACATATCCACTTCACTTCTTTGCATCAATATACCGCCTGTATTGTCTGCAATTATTGTGTTTGGTACCTCTTCTTCATTTAATTCGTAAGATGTTAAATTAGCTCCTTGGTTTCTTGGTCTCGTCTCATCAACCCAGACATGAATAGGAATTCCTTTTTTATGTGCATGATAAATTGGAGAAGTAGCAGTTCCCCAATTAATTGTTGCAAGCCATCCAGCGTTACAATGTGTTAGAATATTAACTGTACTTTTTTTTTTATTATAAATTTCTTCGATAATTTTTAATCCATTTAAGCCAATATTTTCACAAAACTTAACGTCTTCTTCACATATTGCTTTTGCTTCATATAGTGCTACTTTTAAAGCCTCATTATTATTAACATCCAAGAGTTTTTCCATCATTCTATCTACAGCCCACTTTAAGTTAATTGCTGTTGGTCTTGACTGAATTAAAAGTTTTGCACTTTGTTTAATAAAATTAGGATTATTATTTTCCATAACGGCTAAAACTATTCCATAAGCAGCCGTTCCTCCTATTAGGGGTGCTCCTCTAACCTCCATAACTTTAATTGCGTTAATTGTATCTTTTACTGTTTTAAGATCTTTAATTGTAAATTGATGTGGAAGCTTTG
>CAJQRZ010000046.1 GCA_905612435.1 uncultured Candidatus Pelagibacter sp. | reverse complement strand
TAATAGACGCCTCCATGATAAAAAGGTTTTATATTTGGTTCAAGGTCGTGAATTTCTTTGGGGGTCACTAATTGTTGGTCCACACCAAGTTCATTTCTAACTTTAATTTCAAGTTCTCTACTTTTTAAGTTTTGATCATTCCAAACATACAGAATGCCTTTTTTTTCAACCAATCCTCCGAGATCAATCTCGTCAAATAACTCATCATAGGCTGGTAGCGCTAAATTTAAAATTTGATGCATATTTTTTGCGGTATACATCATTCTTTTTGTGGTGCAATTTCTTATAAATTGTAAAAACCATGGAATCATTTTTGGAACATAACTCCATTTAATGGCTAGAGGACCAGATGAACTTAAGAGCATAGCTGGAACGTCTGCTAAAACATCAGGTCTATTCATTAGAACACAAGCATATGGAGAAAAGTGACCGGCATTACCATATGATGCCGTTGGACTACCTGGTTTATCTCTATCAAAAATAGTGACTTGATAACCTTTTTTTTGCAAAAACAACGCATTACATACTCCTTGGATTCCCGAGCCAACAATTCCAATTTTTAAATTTTTATTCATATTTAAAAACTTATAAATATTTATTATAAATTATAATTGCGACATATTATTCTGATAAAATATGTAATAGTCTATGAAATTAATTGTTTATTGTATAGCTTGCAGCTCATTACAACGCTAAAACCTATCATTGTAGCAAGCATTGAAGATCCACCATATGACATTATAGGTAATGGAGATCCGACTATTGGTACGAGACCCAAAACCATGCTCATATTAACAGATATATAAATAAATATCGCAGATGCAAAACTGAAACAAAAAATTTTAGCAAAAAAACTTCTAGATATCATTCCTATTCTTAAAATTCTAAATATTATAATTGCATATATTAATAAAAGAAAAATAGAGCCTAAAAACCCATACTCCTCAGAATATAATGTAAATATAAAATCAGTGTGTTTTTCTGGTAAGAACTCTAGGTAGCTTTGTGTTCCTTTTAAAAATCCTTTACCATATAGGCCACCTGATCCAACTGCTATTTTAGATTGAATTATTTGATATCCTGCTCCTAAAGGATCCTTATCGGGATCAAAGAAAGTCAAAATTCTTAATTTTTGATAAGGTTTTAAAAAAGAAATTACAAAAGGCAGTGAAATAACCAAAATTAAAGAAGAATAAATAAAATATTTTATATTTATACCTGCTAACCACAATACAACAAATCCGGTCAATGCAATTAAAATAGATGTTCCTAAATCAGGTTGTGAAATTACTAATAAAATTGGTAGTATTAATATTGTGATTGGAATTAATAAATCCATTAAGTTATTAATATTATTTATTTGACTTCGGTGATAATATTTAGCAAGACAAATTATTATGGCTATTTTCATTAGCTCAGAAGGCTGGATGTTAATAAAATATAAACTTATCCACCTCTGTGACCCAGAAGCAGTTACTCCATATATAGATGCTAATAATAAAAGTCCCAAAATAATAATATAAAATGTATAACCTATAGAATGCCAAAATTTTATATTTAAAAAAGATAAAAAAATCATCATTAAAAAAAATATTATAAATCTGAGTATATGACTTTTGCTATGATATAATAATTCACCTCCATCAGTAGAATACATTGCAAAACTACTAATTATTCCAATTAACAAAATACAACTTAATAGTAAATAGTCAAAAGACCTAATTTTTTGAAAAAAGGTCAACTGATCGCTGTATGAAAATTGACTAAGCATTTATGTTGATATTAAACTTTTTTTTCTAATTTTTTCTCTTAATTCGTGTCTATCAATAATTAGTTTAAATAATTTATTTGCCATAGGTGCTGCTGTTGCACTACCTGATCCACCATGCTCTACAATTATACTAACAGCATAGCGTGGATTTTTATATGGTCCAAATGCAATATAAAGAGCATGATCTCTATCTTCATAAGGTATTTGATCTGTTCTATAATCTAGTTCTCTTTGTTTTTTTGTTATTCTTTTAACTTGGGCTGTGCCTGTTTTTCCGGCAAATTGATATTTAGAATTATCTATACGTGACCTAAAAGAAGTTCCACCAACTTCATTTGTAGATGCAAACATAGCATTCAAAACAAACTTTACATTTTCAGAATTTTTATATAGTGGTTCATGTTTTTTTGGGTTTGAAAACCACAACAGATTATCACTTGATCCTGATAAGTTATTTTTAGATTCTTTATGATTTTTAAAATTTTTTACAATTATAGATTTAATGCTTTCTATTGATTCATCATTTTCATTTACAATTATTTTAGGATAAATTTTGTAACCACCATTTGCAAGTTGTGCGGTCATTAAACATAATTGTAATGGTGTGGTTTGTATATAACCCTGCCCTATTCCAGTAATCAATGTTTCTCCTAAGACCCATCCCTCGCCAAGTGTATTTCTTTTCCATTTTGTATTTGGAATTAATCCTTTTTTTTCATCTCTATATGTTTTTTTTAAAACTTTGGTTCCTAATCCAAATTTTAATGCTGTAATACTGAGTCTATCAACACCTAATTTTCTAGCTACTTCATAGAAATATATGTCACAAGATCGTTTAATTGCACCCTTTAGGTTTAATACACCATGTCCTTTTTCCTTCCAGCAATGGTAAGTTTGTCCATACATTTCCATTTTACCAGTACATCTAACTTTAAAGTTTGGGGTGATAATATCATTTTCTAGAGCAGATAAAGCAACGATTGGTTTTATTGTTGAGCCAGGTGAATATAAACCAGAAATTGTTTTATTAAGTAAGGGTTTAAGTGGATTATTTCTAATTGATTTCCATTTTTCATGACTTATTCCGTATAAAAATAAATTTGGATCAAATGATGGGGAAGAATGCATTGCAACTATATCTCCATTATAAATATCCATTACACTTATTGATCCAGACTTACCAGTCATAAGCTGATTACATAATTTTTGAATCTCAGTATCTATTGTAAGTTTAATATTCTGTCCTTTTGCTCCTTCAATATAATCTAATTGTTTAATTCTTTTACCAGAGGCATTTACTTCATATCTTTGCACTCCATTTGTACCTAGTAAAAGATTCTCATATTTTTTTTCTAAACCATTTTTTCCAACTCTTAATCCTGGAACATAATTTTTTTTAATTATCTCACTATTTAATAGGTCACTTTCACTAGCCTGTGAAACATATCCTAATATATGTGCATAGTTGTCCTTATACGGATAACTTCTAACAACTGATAAAACAGGTTTAGCACCTACTAATTCATGCAAATAATGATTAACTTTAGAAAATTGATCCCAACTTAGGTTTTCAGAAACAATTAAAGTTTCCCAATTTCTTTGATTATTTTTTTTTTTAATTATTCTTGAAAACTCTTTGTCAGTTATATTCAAAATATTCTTAAGTCTTGTCATTAGATTTTTAAAATTTTCAACCTGTTCTGGAACTACATGTAATTGGTACACTTTTAAATTTCCTGCAACTATATTGTCAAAATAATCAAAAAACTCACCTCTTACGGGTGCTAACCTCCACTCTCTCAAACGATTCTTATCTGATAGAGTTAAATATTTTTTATTTTCATTTATTTGTAATGAAAAAAGTCTTGCAACAATCCCCGTAAAAACTGTAACTTTAGCTGCAGAAATAATAAACATTCTTCTATTTATTGTATTTAATTTTTTTATACCTGAGTCATTGCTACTAAACATTCATTCTACCAAAAACTAACCTATGATATATACCAAAAAAATATCCAAATAAAACATATAGTAAAAAGGTGAAAAATAAATTCAATAAAAGTTTATAGTAATCTAATTCAAATGAAAAAAATAAAACTAACAAAGAATACATTAGTGAATTTATTACTGAGATTGTAAATAAGAAAAATATCCAATCTTTTAATAAATTTGGTCTTAAAGTTATATGTCTTAAGTATGATGCAAAACCGCATATAAGTAAGTAGCAAAAACTGCTTATACCTAATGGAAACCCTACTACAACATCGTTAATCAAACCTGCAATAAAGACATATCCATAACCTAAAACTTCACTTTTTTTCAAACTCCAATAAAAAATTAGAATGAAAGGAAAATTAAAAGAGAAAATTTTTAATTCAAGATAATTAAAATCAAATTCATTTAAAACAGAAATCAAAAGTAATAAAATTGGTATATTTATAACTATTTTTTTTAAAATAGTTTTTTTTTCCCATTCAAACATTTAATTAATATCCTTTGAAAACGACACGATTTTAACAAATCTCAACTGAGAAAAATTAGAAAAAAAAGCAACTTTTTGATTATTATTTTTTTTACCATTGGTTATTTCAATCTCTTCGCTATAAATTTTTCCAATAGGGATTCCTTCTTTAAATATTCCACCAGAACCAGATGTGTAAATTACTTTTCCATCTTCTATATCTTCATCTTCCTTAAAATATTGAATAATCCCATTGTTTGAACCTGTTCCAGATAATATTGACTGAATACCTCCTGGTTCAATATTTACAGGAATTTTGCTATTCAAATCTGACAATAATAAAGCTCTTGATGTTAGATAATTTACTTCCACTATCTTACCAACTAGATAATTATTATCTAAAACTGCCATGCCTAACTTAATTTTATTTTTACTTCCTTTGCTTAAAACAACTGACTTTAAAAATGGACTTTGTTTATCAATTAAAACCTTTGCTACTATTTCTTTAGATCCAATTAAATATACATCTATTATTTTTTTTAACCTTATATTTTCATATAAAATAAAGTCATTTTTTAATTTTTGTGATTTAAGCTCTTGGAGTTTTTTCTTATTATTAGTACTCTCGTCATATAATTTAAAGTGACTCTCTATATTAGAATAGCTATTTTTTACAAAATTTTCTGGTCCAGAAACAATAAATGACGCCCTATAAACTATTTCTTTAATTACAATTTTTGTATAATTTATTATTGGATAATTAAAGCTTCCTAAAATTAACAATAAAATTGAAAAAAAAATCAACCCTATTAAAGAAAAGCGCTGTTTGTTATTTCTTTTTAAAAATACTGAACGAACAGCAATTACAAAATCGTCTCTGCTTGTTTCCATTATTTTTAATATTCAGATAGCACGGTAGAAAATATTTCTTCTTGCTCTAATGCTTTACCTGTACCTATTGCAACACACGTTAATGGATCGTCAGCGATATGAACTGGTAATCCAGTTTCCTTAGAAAATCTTTTATCTATATTTTTTAATAAAGCTCCACCACCTGTTAATGTTAAGCCCATATCGACTAAATCTGCTGACAGCTCTGGTGGTGTGTTTTCTAAAGCATCCTTAACTCCATTAACAATTTCTATTAAAATATCATTTAAGGCTGTCGCTGAATCTTCTTCAGTAATATTTACTTCTTTAGGTGTTCCTGATCTTAAATCTCTACCTTTTACAGGGTAAGTGTTATTATTAGCAGCTATTGCTGTCCCAATTTCTTTTTTAATTTTTTCTGCAGTGCTATCTCCTATCATAAGATTATACTCTTTTCTCATATAGTTTATTAAAGCACGGTCCATCGCATCACCAGCAACTCTTAATGATCTAGAATAAACCACTCCTCCTAATGACATAACTGCAATTTCTGTTGTACCACCACCAATATCAACTACCATTGAACCAGTCGCTTCTGATATCGGTAATCCAGCACCTATTGCTGCTGCAATTGGTTCTTCAATTAATTGAACTCTTCTAGCGCCTGCATTTAATGCACTATCTTGAATTGCTTTTCTTTCCACTGGAGTTGAGCCTGTCGGTACACAAATTAATATTCTCGGGTTTGCAAATGTACTTTTTTTATGAACCTTCTTTATAAAATGTTTAATCATTTCTTCTGTAACAATAAAATCAGCAATCACACCGTCTCTTAATGGTCTTATAGCGCTTATATTTCCCGGAGTTCTTCCAAGCATTGTTTTTGCTTCGTCTCCAACCGCTAAAACAGATCTTTTACCTTTATTATCAATCACTGCAACAACGGAAGGTTCATTCAGAACAACTCCTTGTCCTTTTAACACAACAAGAGTGTTGGCTGTTCCAAGGTCTATCGCCATATCTTGGCTCCAGATTTTAGCTAAGTTGTTGAAAAACTTCATTTATATTCCTTTCACTTTTTGTGTTTTACTCTCCATTGGCGCTGTTTTTTCTCTTTTAATAATCATTTTGTTTAAAGCACTTAAATAAGCATTTGCTGAAGCCACCAATGTATCAGTATCCGCTGCTTGTCCTACTGTAGTTTTACCATTTTCCTCAATTCGGACACTTACGGTTGCTTGTGCATCTGTTCCTTCTGTTACGGCATGCACTTGATATAATTGAAGTTTAACATCATGTGGATATAAAACTTTTATACATTTAAAAATAGCATCTACAGGTCCGTCTCCTGTTTCTGTAGTTTGTTTAACTTCACCATAAACATCTAAAGTCATATCAGCTCTCTGCGGCTCACCTGTGCCCGCAAAAACTTTTAAAGATTTTAAATTTATAGCATTTATCTGATTATCTGTAATTAAACTATCATCAACTAAGGCTAAAATATCATCATCATAAACATGTTTTTTCTTGTCAGCTAAAATTTTAAATTTACCAAAGGCAGTTTGAATAATATCATCTGTAACATCTACGTATCCAAGATCATTTAATTTTTCTTTAAATGCATGTCTTCCAGAATGTTTTCCCATCACTAAAGAAGTTTGTTTAACACCTACACTTTCTGGTGTCATAATTTCATATGTGTTTCTATTTTTAAGCATTCCATCTTGATGAATTCCTGCTTCGTGAGCAAATGCATTCTTTCCAACAATAGCTTTATTAAATTGAACTGGAAAAGTTGCACTTGAAACAACTTTTGATGCTTTACTTAATAATTCTGTTTTAATTTCAGTTGAGTAAGGCATCAAATCATTTCTAGTTTTAATTGCCATAACAATTTCTTCAAGAGCAGCATTTCCTGCTCTTTCACCAATTCCATTTATTGTACATTCAACTTGTCTTGCTCCCGCTGAAACACCTGCTAAAGAATTTGCAACCGCTAATCCTAAATCATTATGGCAATGTACTGATAAAATAGCTTTATCAATATTTGGAACTTTATTTTTTAGTGTTGTAATAATTTTAGTAAATTCTGATGGAATTGTATAACCAACTGTATCAGGAATATTTATTGTTTTTGCACCACTACTAATTGCAAGTTCAACTATTTTACACATAAAATCCATATCAGTTCTTGTTCCATCTTCACAAGACCATTCAACATCGTCTGTAAGATTTCTTGCATAAGTTACACTTTCTTTGATTGCATCTAAAACTTGTTCTGGAGATTTGTTTAACTTGGACTTCATATGAAGCGGGCTAGTTGAAATAAAAGTATGAATTCTAAATCTTGCGGCAGTCTTTAATGCTTCGTGACATGCATCAATATCTTTTTTATTAGCTCTTGATAATCCACATGGAATTGAATTTTTTAAAATTTTACTTATTGCTGTCACAGCTTCAAAATCTCCTGGGGATGCTATTGGAAATCCAGCTTCAATAACATCGATTCCCATTTCATCAAACACTCTTGATATTTGAATTTTTTCTTCAAGACTCATTGATGCACCTGGTGACTGTTCACCATCCCGCATCGTAGTATCGAATATTAAAACTCTATTTTTATCATCCATAACCAATAATTTTAAAAATCTATAATACAATCTATAATAGAGATTGCAAAATAATTGTTATATTTTGGCTATGATTTCAATGGTTTTGGGTTTTTAATAAAAATTAACTCTTATCACTATCTATTAATTTCTTTTTACCAATCCAGGGCATCATTGCTCTAAGTTCTGCTCCCACTTTTTCAATTGGATGATCCGCAAGATCTTTTCTCATTTTTAAAAAATTCTTTTGGCCGCCTTCACACTCTTTCATCCAGTCTTTGGTAAATTTTCCAGATTGAATATCAGCCAAAACTTCTTTCATTCTTTTTTTGCTCTCACTGTCTACTACTTTTTTACCAGATACATACTCACCGTACTCAGCTGTATTTGAAATAGAGTAATTCATGTTTGCAATTCCACCTTCATAAATTAAATCAACAATTAATTTAACTTCATGTAGACACTCGAAGTAAGCCATCTCAGGCTCATAACCGGCTTCTGTTAAAGTTTCAAAACCATTTTTAATTAATTCAACTAAGCCACCGCAAAGCACTGATTGCTCTCCAAATAAATCAGTTTCACATTCGTCTTTGAAAGTAGTTTCGATAATACCAGATTTTCCTCCTCCAATTGCTGATGCATAAGACAATGCAAGATCTCTTGCTTTACCCGTTCCATCTTGGTGAACAGCAAATAGACATGGCACCCCTCCACCTCTTTCAAACTCGCTTCTAACTAAATGCCCAGGACCTTTAGGTGCAACCATAAATACATCAAGATCTTTTCTTGCATTAATAAGTTTATAATGAATATTTAAACCATGAGCAAAAGCCAAACTTGTTCCTTCTTTTATTCTTTGTTCTATATGGTTTTTATAAATTGTCGCTTGCAATTCATCAGGTGTAAGTATCATTGCAACTTCAGCCCACTCTGCCGCATCAGATAAGTTCATCACTTTTAAACCTTTAGATTCAGCTTTTGCTTTACTTGCTGATCCGTCTCTAAGCGCAACTACTACTTCTTTAGCTCCACTATCTTTTAAATTTAGAGCGTGTGCATGACCTTGGCTTCCATAGCCAAAAATTGCTATTTTTTTACTTTTAATTAAATCCACATCTGCATCTTTTTCGTAAAACATTTTCATTTTTTTCTCCTTTTAATAATTAGTTAAATATTTCTGCACCTTTTGTCATTGCAACCGCTCCTGTTCTTGCGGCGCTTACAAGACCAAATGGTTTTAAATTTTTTGTAGTTTTGTCTATGTCTCCTTTTAAAGCTGTTATTTGAATTACAACAGATTTTTTTGTCTGATCTAATATAACTGGATTATATTTTTTACAGACATTTAAAGCTTTCTTAATTTTCACTAAATTTCCAACAATTTTTAACAAAGCCATTTCTTTAAATATTACTTTTTTATCTTCTCTTTTTAAGTTTGCTACTTTGTGAACAGGGACTAATTTTTTTAATTGTAGTGTAATTTGTTCTATTACCTGAGGTGTTCCTGTAGTTACAATCGTTACCCTTGAAAGATTTTTTTTATGATCAACTTCAGCTACTGCTAAAGACTCAATATTATAACCTCTTCCCGAAAAAAGACCAACAATTCTAGCAAGTACGCCTGCTTCATTATCAACCCAAATAACAAAAATATGCGTATCCAATTTTCCAAGTTTGCTTGGTGTACTATATGCTGATTTAGGTTTTACCATTTTAAACTAATGCCTTTCCTTTACCTGTAATCTTATTATCATCTTGATCTTTGGGCCCTAATAACATTTGGTTATGAGGTTTTCCTGATGGTATCATTGGAAAACAATTTTCATCTTGATCAACAAGACAATCAAAAATTACTGGTTTATCTATACTTATCATCTCTTCAATTTTTGCATCAAGTTCATTTGGTGATTTAGCTCTAATTCCGACACAACCATAAGCTTCTGCTAATTTTACAAAATCTGGCAAAGCCTCTGAATAACTCTGTGAATAATTTTTTTGGTGAAGTAACTCCTGCCATTGCCTAACCATACCCATATATTGATTGTTCAAAATAAATATTTTAATTGGTAAATTATATTGAATTGCAGTCGAAATCTCTTGCATGGTCATTAAAACTGACGCTTCTCCAGCAATATCAATTACTAATTTTCCTGGGTGCGCAACTTGAACACCTACTGCTGCAGGCAATCCATAACCCATAGTGCCGAGTCCTCCAGACGTCATCCATCTATTGGGTTTGTTAAATTTATAATGCTGAGCAGCCCACATTTGATGTTGTCCAACTTCAGTTGTTATATAAGTTTCTTGATCTTTAGTTAACTCATAAAGTCTTTGTACAGCATACTGTGGTTTAATAATTGTGTCACTATTAATAAAATTTAAAGATTTTTTTTCTCTCCATTTTTGAATTAGTTGCCACCATTTTGAAATTTTTTTTTTATTTGATTTATCCAAATTTAGATTTTTCTTTTTTAAAGTTTTGATAGTAGATCTAATTACTTCGGCAACATCGCCTACTATAGGCAAATCAACTTTTATAATTTTATTAATAGATGAAGGATCAATATCAATATGAACTTTTTTTGATTTTGGTGAAAACTCGTCAATTTTTCCTGTGATACGATCATCAAATCTTGCGCCAATATTTATTAGTAAATCACAATCATGCATTGCATTATTAGCTTCATACGTTCCGTGCATTCCTAACATTCCTAAAAATTGATTATCATCTCCAGGGTAAGCTCCTAGTCCCTGTAAAGTTGATGTAATTGGAAAACCAGTTAAAAAAACTAATTCTCTTAATAACTCACTGGCTTTAGGGCCTGAATTAATTACACCCCCACCAGTATAAAAAACTGGTTTAGAAGATTTGCTCATTAAATCAATTAATTGATCTAAATCTTTTTGATTAAATTTATTTTGTACTTTTCTATTTATTTTATTTTTTTTATTAGGTTTAGAATATTTTGCTTTTGCAAATTGAATATCTTTTGGTATGTCAACTAATACTGGCCCTGGTCTTCCTGTTGTTGCAACTTCAAAAGCTTCATGCATTATTCTTGGAAGGTCATTTATGTCTTTTACCAGCCAATTATGTTTTGTGCATGGTCTGGTGATCCCAGTTGTATCACATTCTTGAAAAGCATCTGTTCCAA
The DNA here is from genome assembly GCA_905612435.1 of uncultured Candidatus Pelagibacter sp. Lineage (GTDB taxonomy): Bacteria > Pseudomonadota > Alphaproteobacteria > Pelagibacterales > Pelagibacteraceae > Pelagibacter. The sequence goes on along the minus strand of CAJQRZ010000046.1, from coordinate 48,533 downwards.
TTAGGTGGGTTGGCACTTGTCCTGAAATACAAACTAAAGGCACTGAATCCATATAAGCATCTGTTAATGCTGTGACAACATTTGTTGCACCTGGTCCCGATGTAACCAATACAACACCTGGCTTTCCAGATGATCTTGCATAACCTTCAGCAGCATGTCCAGCACCTTGCTCGTGTCGTACTAAAATATGTTTTATAGTTGGGTGATTTTTTAATTCATCATAAATTGGGAGTACAGCCCCACCCGGATAACCAAAAATATATTCTACCTTTTGATCTTCTAGAGACTTAAACACAATTTCTGCACCTGAATATAAATTACCCATTTTGGTAATCTATTCGACTTTATATTAATTGGTCAAGTTTAAGAGGCTATTTATTTATTTTTTTTATCAGGCTGGTAATTTCATTTGGCATAACTTTATTCCAATTTATCATCCTACTTCTTGCCCAGGTAGCTTGTCTTTTGGCGTATTGTCTTGTTCTAATGACTATCAACTCCTTGGCTTGCTCTAAAGTCATTTCATTTTTTATGTATTGTTTTAATTCATTTATGCCTATTACCTTATTGACGCTACTGTCTTTTTTTATCTTTATCTTAATAAATCCTTTAATTTCTTGAATAGCTCCTCTCTCAAGCATTTTGCTTGTTCTTAGAGATATTCTTTCAATTAATTCTTCTCTATTAAAATTAACATATAATTTTAAAAATTCATTCTCTTTAAATTTGGGTTTAGTTTTATTTAACCAATCATACATTGAAATTTTTGTGTGTAACTTAATTTCAAAGGCTCTAATTGATCGTTGTGTATCGTTTGGGTCAAACTTATTTTTGATTTTTTTATCTATTTTTAAAAGTTTTTTATAAAAATTATTTTGCCCTTCTTTTTTTTGCATTAATCTTACTTTTTTTCTTATCTTAAGCGGAATATTTGGAATTTTGACTAATCCATTAATTAGAGATTGAAAATACAGTCCTGTACCACCAACTAAAATAGGCGTTTTTTTTCTTTGTCTTACTTCTTTTATTTTTTTAATAACAAGTTTCAGCCATTGACCAGTCGAAAAATTTTTGTTTACATCAACCATTCCATATAAATGATGTTTTATATTTTTTTGTTCCTTGTTGTTAGGTCTGGCAGTTAGAATTTCTAATTCTTTATATACCTGCATACTGTCTGCATTAATAACTTCTCCATTAATTTTTTTAGCAATTTTAACTGCAAAATCTGATTTTCCAGATGCTGTAGGGCCAAAAATTAAAATGATCTTGGACTGAATGCCCATTTTTAATCTAGTTTAACACCAATATATCTTCTTTGATTTTGATTATTGTAAATAACAATAAGAATTGTTTTCTCAGAAGAATTTAGAACTGACTCAACAATAGCTTCTAAATCTTTTGCCGATCTAAGCTTTTTCTTTTGAGCCTCAATAATTATGTCGTTAACTTTTAAATAATTTATTGGACTATCAGTATCAATGCTCGTTATTACTAACCCTGTTGTTTGATTTGGAATTTTTCTGTCTGTAATATCTTTTTTAGTTAATATTTTTACTTTAATTTTTAAAGATTTAATTTCTGTGATTTCCGGTTCTTTTATTTTTTCAGTTTTTTTACCATCATCTTTAAAATCTTCTGATGTTTCTAATCTTCCTAGTTTAATTTTTTTAATAATCTCTTTTCTATTTCTCCAAATTTTAACATTAACTGTTTTACCAACTTCTGTTTGTGCAACAATTTTTGGTAATTCTTTCATTTCTTTAATTTTGGTATTATTAAATTCTAGTATTATGTCTCCTGCTTTTATTCCTGCTTTTTCTGAAGGGCTTTTTTCTGCAACACTTGCAACAAGTGCACCTCTTGGTTCACCTAATTTTTCTACTTCAGCAATTTCTTCTGAAACAACTTGAATTCTAACTCCTAGCCATCCTCTTTTTGTTTCACCAAATTCTATAAGTTGATCAACAACTTTTTTTGCACTATTTGATGGGATTGAAAAACCTATGCCAATTGATCCACCTTTGCCTAAAATTGCTGTATTAATACCTATTACATCCCCTTTCATATCAAATAAAGGTCCACCAGAGTTTCCTGAATTGATTGAAGCATCAGTTTGAATGTAATCTTCATATCTTGAAAGTCCAATTGATCTGTTCCTAGCTGAAATAATACCTGAGGTTACCGTTCCACCTAAACCAAATGGATTACCAATTGCTATTACCCAATCACCAATTCTTGCTTTATCCGAATCTCCAAACTTAACTGGATTAAATTTTTCTTTTGAATCTATTTGAAGAACTGCAATATCAGATAATGGATCGGCTCCTATTATTTTAGCTTTATACTCCTTACCTTCACTGTCTCTTACTATAATATCTTCTGAATCTTGAATAACATGGTTATTAGTAATTACAATTCCACTTTCATCAATTATAAACCCTGATCCCAAAGCCATTGATTTTCTTTTTTGTGGTGTTCCAAATTCCTTAAACATATCTTCAAAAGGAGATCCTGGAGGGAATTGAAATCCTGGAAATGGATTTGTATTTGTAACAACAGTTGTTGTTGTTGAGATATTTACAACTGATGGTATTAATCTTTCAGCTAAGTCTGCAAATGATGCTGGAACATCTTTTGCAAAAACTTGAGATGTAAAACTAATTACAAATAATATTATTAATACTCTTTTAATTTTATTTATTCTAACTTTTAGCATACCAAATGATAATAAATCCTATAATTGTAAATATCAGTCCACCTGTTCTTAGCTGACTATTGTTTATCTCACTTAACTTAAGTATCATATTTTTCATTTTTGAAGGAAATAAGGCATATAAAATTCCCTCAATAAAAAGAAAAAGACCAAAAGCTATTATTAGCTCTTTCATATATAGAATTAATCTTTAAGTTTTGTATTTCCAAAAAATTTAAAAAATTCACTATCAGGTGATAAAATTAATGATGTGTCTCCACCCATTAAAGCAGTTTCGTAAGCTTGCATCGATCTGTAGAAAGAAAAAAATTCTGGGTCTCTGCCAAATGCATCAGCAAAAATTTTATTTCTTTCTCCGTCTCCTTGACCCTTCATAATCTCAGATTCTTTATTTGCATTTGCTAAAATTACCGAAACATCTTTATCTGCAGTTGATGTTATAGTTACTGCCATCTCAGCACCTCTTGCTCTAAATTCTTTCGCTTCTCTTTCTCTTTCAGTTTGCATTCTTCTGTAAATAGCTTCACTATTTGCTTGAGGAAGATCTGCTCTTTTAATTCTAACATCTACTATCTTTATACCAAAACCTTCTGCTTCGGCATTCACACCTTCTTGGATTAAAGACATTTGTTTAGTTCTATCTTTTGAAAGCAACGTCTGTAATTCTTGTTGCCCCAATACATTTCTAAGCCTTGAGTTAATAATTGTGGCCAATCTAGACCTTGCGACTCTTTCATTTCCAACTGAAATATAAAATTTTAAAGGGTCCACAATTTGAAATCTTGCAAATGCATCAACAATTAATCTTTTTTGGTCTGATGCAATCACTTCTTCTGGTGGCGTATCAAGATTTAAAATTCTTTTATCTAAATAAACAACGTTTTGTATAAAAGGTATTTTAAAATTTAAACCAGGTTTTAATATAATTTTTTTTGGATCACCAAATTGCAATACAATTGCCTGGTTAATTTCATTAACTACAAATATGGAGAAGAAAGCAAGTGCTCCCAAAACACCAATTATTGGTATTAAAAATTTTTGTACTTTCATTAATTCTTCACTTTCTTTTTACCTAATTCAGGTAATGGCAAGTAAGGTACTACACCTGAACCTGCATTTTTTTCAATAATCACTTTATCTATGTCGGCTAAAACTTTCTCCATAGTCTCTAAATACATTCTCTCTTGAGTAACTTCTTTCGCTTTTGAGTATTCATTATAGATGGAAATAAATCTGCTAGCTTCACCCTCTGACGCTGCGACAACTTTTTGTTTATATGCTTCTGCTGCTTGTAAAATTTTTGCAGCTTCCCCTCTTGCTCTTGGGATAACATCATTGGCGTAAGCTTCTGCTTCATTTTTGGATCTTTCCATGTCTGCTCTTGCGGCTTGTACATCTCTAAATGCATCAATTACTTGATCTGGTGGATCAGCTTTTTGAGTTTGAACTTGTGTAACTTGAATTCCACTATTGTATTCATCTAAAATTGATTGAATAATTTCTTGAGTTTCGTTCTCAATTTTTGCTCTTCCTTCAGTCAAAATTTGTTGTATTCTGCTTTTTGCAACAACTTCTCTCATGGCTGTTTCAGCAGCAGCTTTTACTGTTCCTTCTGGATCTTGTATTTGAAATAAAAATTTGCCAGCGTCTTTAATTACCCAAAATACTGAAAAATCTATATTAACAATATTTTCATCTCCAGTTAACATTAAGCTCTCTTGAGGAACGTCTGCAACTCCACCACCTGTAGAAAAACCACTGTCTCTCTCAGATCTAAAGCCAATGTCCATTCTATTAACTTTAGTTACTTTTGGAGTTTGAACAGATTCAACTGGGAAAGGTATGTGATAATTCAAGCCTGGTTGCGTTGTTTTTATAAATTTTCCAAATCTTAAAACTACACCCTGCTCATCAGGTAACACTCTGTACAATCCACTTGCTAACCAAACAAATGTTAAAATAATTAAAATTAAACCAATTGGTTTTCCCCCTGATGAACTTCCACCAGGTAAAAATCTATTTATTATTTTTTGAATTTCTCTGATGATCGCGTCAATATCTGGTGGTGTAGGTCCTCTACCTGAGCCATTACCTCCGCCTCCTGGTGGTGTTCCCCATGGGCTTCCTCCTTTGCCTTTAAAATCATCTGACATATGACAATGTATATAATGTCTTTATAGAGAAAAACAAGTTAAGATGAACAAATGCCAAAGGAAAAACCAGAATTAAATGACGCAATGAAAAAAAAAATGACTGGAAAACCACTGGAAAAAAAGCCTATTAACGGAACAAGGTTTACTATTGCCATTTCCAGCGCAAAAGGTGGTGTAGGTAAGTCTACATTTGCAACAAACCTGGCCTTAGCTCTAAAAAGTATTGGTTGTAAGGTTGGTTTACTTGATGCGGATATTTATGGACCCTCTATTCCAAAAATGTTTGATATTAATGAAAAACCAAAAAGTGATGGTCAAACTTTAGCTCCAATTGTTAAATACAATATTCAATGTATGTCAATTGGGTTTCTTGCTGACCAACAAACTCCAATGATTTGGCGAGGCCCTATGGTAACAAGTGCAATTAAAACTTTTACTCAAAAAGTTTCTTGGAAAGATTTAGATTTTATAATTGTTGATATGCCTCCAGGAACAGGTGATACACAATTAACATTTGCAACAGAAATTAAAATGGATGGTGCAATAATAATATCGACACCTCAAGAGGTTGCCCTTTTAGACGTAAAAAGAGGTATTAAAATGTTTGATAAACTTGGTGTTAAAATTTTAGGTTTAGTAGATAATATGAGCTACTTCATGGGCGATGATGGGAAAAAATATAATATATTTGGTAAAGGTGGTGTTAAAAAAACTGCAGAGGAATTCAACAAAGAATTTCTAGGTGAAATTCCAATTAATCCTGAGGTTGGGAAGTGTGGGGATGAAGGAAAACCAATTGTAGAAAGTAACCCTAACCATGAAATTTCTAAAATATATTTAGAATTTGCTAAAAAAATTAAATCAACTTATCTTTAAGATCAAAAGCAATCATTAGCTCATTCCACTCTCTTTTAGATAAACCAGAATTATCAATGTTAGCATCTTCACCTTTGATAAGTTTTTGAATAATAATTTTTCCTTTTGCAGAAACTTCTGTACCACCAACCCTGTAATCCATAAAGGCATCATAAGTTATTGGAACCCATTTTTTAACAGTTTCTAACATTATATCTGCAAATACTCTTATTTCATATTGAGCATGACTATCAGCTCTAAGTCTTAAAAAATTCATCAAATTTAACAAGTCTGTTTTCCAATACCATTGAGTATAAGTGTTTAAAGTTAAATTCATTCTTGCAAGTTCTCTTGCTAAACCTTTTTTATTTTTATCAATAGTTGATCCATCAAATCTTTCGTTAAGCATCATCTCATAATTATCATATGTTCTTTCCGCATCATTCTTTAAAAGTTCTAAAACTTCTTTTGCTTGTTCTCCTTCAATAACATCTCCTCTACCTTGTCTATTGCTTACTGATTGCGCTGCTAAATTTTCAGCTGATGGTAAATAAAATTCTTTATCTAAAATAGAATATCTCGCAGAATATTCATTAACATTTGCAGTTCTATGTCTAATCCATTGACGTGCAATAAAAATTGGAAGTTTAATATGATATTTAATTTCACACATTTCAAATGGTGTGCTGTGCCAATGTCTCATTAAATATTTAATTAAACCACTATCTGTTGAAACCTGTTTAGTTCCTTTTCCATAAGAAACTCTAGCCGATTGAACAATTGAAGTATCATCGCCCATATAATCAATCACTCTCACAAAGCCATGATCTAAAGCTGGAATTGCCTTATAAAGAATCTCCTCAAGCTTAGGTGCTGTTACTCTTTTTGTTTTATATTCTTGAGATTGCTGATCTTTTATCTCTTGAGACTGTTCTTTGGTTAGTTTCATGACTAATTTATATGATTTGTTTAATTTATTAGTTAAATAATATATTTGGTAAAGTAAATAGAAAAACTAAAACTATGACAAAAATTTTAATTTTATACATAACAAAATAATATAAAAACTATTAATATAATTATGAAATTAACTATAATAATTCCTTGTTTTAATGAAGTTAATACAATTAAACAAATCATTGATAAAATTGTTGAAGTAAGCCCATATGAAAATGAAATTATTATTATTGATGATTTTTCAACAGACGGATCTAGAGAAATACTATCACAAATTGAAAAAGCAAAAATATCAAAATTAATATTAAACGAAAAAAATTACGGTAAAGGTTATTGCATAAAAAAAGGAATCGAAGAAACCACTGGAGACATCTTAATAATTCAAGATGCAGACCTTGAGTATGATCCCTCAGATTATACAAAAATGATTGAACCAATAAAGAAAAATAATGCAGATGTTGTTTATGGCTCAAGATTTATTGGCTCTGAAGAGAAAAGAGTTTTATATTATTGGCATACTCTTGGAAATAAATTTTTAACTACTTTATCTAATATGTTTACGAATATTAATCTTACAGATATGGAGTGTTGCTATAAAGCCTTTAAAACAGAAATTATTAAGGAAATTGATTTAAAGGAAAATAGATTTGGTTTTGAGCCTGAGGTCACAGCCAAATTGTCAAAAAAAAATATCAGGATATATGAAGTAGGAATTAAATATTTTGGAAGAAAATACTCTGACGGTAAAAAAATTACATGGAAAGATGGTTTTGCAGCAATTTATTGCATTATCTATTATAACTTATTTAGTAGATAAGTGTAATTTAATTTTCTAAATAATTAGTTGAATTTTTTTTTGATTTTAAATTCATAAAATAATTAAGTCCATTTCCAAAAAAAATTGATAAAAAAATTACTGAAGGCATAAAGTATCTTGAGTTTCCCATCCAGCCCAACATGAACATTAAATAGATAATTAAAAAAGATATTAATAAATGAAATTTGAATTTCTCTTTATTCTTTATAATTTCTAAAATACCCATAAATATAACCATATAAAACAAAGTACTATAAAATATTTTATAAATAAAATACTTTTTTGACTCATCACTAAAATGAAATTCTTTTTTACTGTATTTTATTTGATTATATTTGTGCCAATAAAAGGTTTGTAAAGGGTTTAATACTGAGTGAATAATAGTTTTTTTCAAATATATTTGAGTTGTTGTAATTTTATTATTTAACATAATCTCTATGGCTTTTTTCTGCTGATATTCTTTTAATTTATATCGTGTATAAAAATTATCTTTTGAATAATTATTTTTTATTTTCCATTTTTTTTCAGAATTTTTTAAATCAATCATAGATTTTATCTGATCATTTTTTTCAAAAATTTGAGGCACTAAATATGAATAGTGAGCATCTTTATTTGAAATTCCTATGACATAAAATATTCCTGTCTTTTTATAGTTGTCATAACCCAGTATTAATAAAATTATTGAAAACCCAAGAATTATATTAAAACTTTTTAATTTATTATTTTTTTCTTCAGTGCAAAAAATATAAATAACTAAGAAAAATATAAATAATACCCCTACTGTTTTTTGCAAAAAAATTAAACCTAAAAACGACCCTAAATATAAACAAAATAAGTTTGATTTGTTGCTTTTAATTATCAAACCAATAAGTAATAGTTGCAAAGAAAAAAAAATAGACTCAGTCCAAAATGTTCCATGCCACTGGATGATATTTGGATCAAGCGCAAGATAAGAAACAATATAAAAGCTTAAATTTTTGTTTTCATAAAAAGATTTAAGTTTTTTATATAAAAATAATAAACTTAAATAATAAAAAAAAATTTGAAATAAAAGATACAGCCTCTTACCCTTTATTTTTATTACCCTATTTTCATAATCATCATATAAATCTTGATTTGTTAGTATGGAATAAAAAGCTACTATTTTAGATGGTAAAAATGTTCTTGTGTATTCATCACCATTGCCAAAAATAGTTTTATTTTTAAGCAAATCTTTTTTAAAAGATTCGGCCTCATTCCATATAAGGCTTAAATCACCCCTGATCATAAGGTGCTTGTTTACGTCTTCATTTTTATCAAATTTATTTAGATTAAAAAATGCATAATTAATTGAAATTATTATTCCTAATAAGAATACTAAGTATACTAATTTTTTATTTTCTAACTTTAAAAGTTTAGACATATCTCTTTATTTAATTGCTTACTAAAATTTAATTAATTATACTATAAATGTTGGTTTTCCAACTACGACGATAAACGAATTTCGTAATAACCATTACGGACGTGGGGGCAGTACCCACCACCTCCACCATCATTACTTATGGGGGTGAAATAGGATCGACGGGTGACTAAAGGCTATTCTTTCGTTCGGGATTGTTCCACCGTAACGGGCTAAACTTTAAATGCTAACGAAAGTTACGCAATTGCTGCATAATTAACTTAGGTTAATTATATAAGCACGGTCTGGGGCACCGGGTAACAGAACGCCCCTTACCACTCTCCTACTTCTCTTTATTTATAATGCTGATTAACGTTTAGATTACTTTTTGTCGGGCTGGTGGCGGAATTAGAGAGTAAGAGTTTTGTAGCCAAAAGACATAAAATATATAAAGTTTAAAAATTGTGAATCAATTAATTTTTGGTGATAATTTAAATATCCTTAAGTCAAAAATAATTAATGATGAATCTGTTGATCTAATATATTTAGATCCTCCTTTTAATAGTAAAAAAGTTTATAACATCCTTTATAAAACTCCTGATAAAGATAAAGAAAATTCTCAAGTCGAAGCTTTTTTAGATACCTGGTCATGGGGAGATGATGACGAAAAAGTTTTTGAAGAACTTGGGAATCTTGAAGATAAGAATTTGTACACTTGTTTAAGATCTTTTAGAGATATAATGGGTGAAAGTGACATGATGGCATATTTAACAAATATGTCGATAAGAATTTATTTTTTAAACAAAAAATTAAAAAAAGATGGTTCAATTTACTTACATTGTGATCCTACTGCAAGCCATTATCTAAAAATGATTATGGATACAGTAATTGGTAATAAAAATTTTAGAAACGAGATTATATGGGAAAGATCACATCCTCATAACGATGCAAAGAGGTATGGAAATAATACTGATAGAATACTCTTTTATACCAAATCAAACAAATCAACATGGAATAAGCAATTTACTCCATTGAGTGATGATTATATAAAAAGTCATTATACACATGTAGATGATGGACGTAAATATAGATTGGGACCACTTGATGCAAAAAGTTTAAGTGGGGGTGGTTATGAATATGAATGGAATAATAGATATCATCTTTGGAGAGTTCCAAAAAAAGTAATGGAAAAATTACATAAAGAAAATAAACTACATTATACTTCGAAAGGTTTGGCTAATAGAAAGCTTTTTCTTGATGAAAGAGAAGGAATACCCCTTCAAAGTCTTTGGAAAGATATCCATTTTGTTCAAGGATCAGAAGATTTAGGATATCCAACACAAAAACCTATAAAACTTTTAGAGAGAATTATTAATGCGTCCTCAAAAGAAAATGATGTTGTTTTAGATCCATTCTGTGGGTGTGGTACAACAATACATGCCGCAGAGAAACTGAAAAGAAAATGGATAGGAATCGATATAACGCATTTGGCTACCGGTCTAGTCAAGAAAAGGTTACTTAATAGCTTTCCTAAAGTAAAATTTAAAAGCAATGGAATTCCAACAAATTTAAGTTCTGCAATTAAATTAAGAGATTTCAGTGAAAAAAATCCAAAACTTTATTATGAGTTTCAATACTGGGCAAATAGTTTAATACCTGGAGTGAGAAATAACCCAGTTAAAGGGAGCGATAATGGAGTTGACGGAACTTACTGGATCATAGAAGGAAAAGATAGCAAAGGCTATATTTATAAAAAGGGAATTGTTTCAATTAAATCTGGTAAAAATATTTCAGTAACTATGGTAGATGAGCTATATGGAGCTATAAAAAAAAATAATGCTAATAGTGGAATCTTAGTTACATTAGAAAAACCTAAATCAACCATGATACAAGCTGCAACAAAAATGGGTTTATTAAAAGCTTTAGGGAAAAACTATCAGAAAGTACAATGTATCTCAATTGAAGAGCTTCTAAATGGTGTAATGCCAAAAATTCCTATCACTCTAGCTTTTGAAACTGCTGACACGTCTATAAGTGAACTCCAACAGAATTTGTTCGAGATAAATTGAAAGATTGATTTGTCGGGCTAGTGTCGGGATTTTAGGTAATTTTATACCCTCTAGTATTTCAACTTTGTTGATAAATAAGGATTATAGAAGCACGGTCTGGGGCACCGGGTAACAGAACGCCCCTATAAAGAAAAAATAATTATGATGTATTCAGAAAAAAAAACATATTGGAAAGAAATATTTTTAATTGATAAATTTTTAAAAAAATTATTAAAATATAATAGAGAAAAAATTCATCAAATATTTTTAACAAGTACAATTTATAATAGCGATACTCCTATTTTAGATGTTGGCATGTCAAACACATTTGATGATAATCATAATATACTATTGCAAAAAACCAAAAATAATAAAAATATTGACTGTCTGTCAGATCAAGATTTAACAAAATTGATTAGTGAAAAACATTCTCATGTAAGAAAATTTATCCATGGTAGTGGTACAAATATTGATTTAAAAAATAACTTATATGATACAGTGTACTGTTCGGCAACAATTGAACATGTAGGTTGTTTTAAAAATCAAATCAAATTAATTGAAGAACTATATAGAGTAAGTAAAAACTATGTTTTTATAACTACTCCAAATAAACATTACCCGATTGATTTTCATACAAAATTACCTTTTTTTCATTGGTTGCCTAAAAAAATACACAGAAAAATATTAAAATTTTTGGGATTAGATTTTTATTCATTAGAAGAAAACTTAAATTTACTAAACAAAAAAGAACTTCATAAAATAATGATAATTTTAAAAATTATAAATTATAAAATAATATCATTTAAGTTTCTTTTTTTTACTTCTAATTTAATATTAGTAATTAAAAAATAATCTTCTTCTAACATTTCTTGCTGATTTTAATTTAATTTATTCATGAATAATGCTACAAAGCTTTGGCACTGAATAACAGAACACCTTTTAATATGGAAAATTTGATTAAAAAACTAGAAGAACAGATTACTTTTCTTCAACATGAAATATCTCAAATAAGTGATGAGCTTTATTCCCAACAAAAAGAAATCATTCATTTAAAAAAAAAAATTTCAAATTTTAATAAAAGAATTGAAGAGCTAGATAGTGGAATTGAATCAAATATTGTCAAAGAAGATAAAAAACCACCACATTACTAATTCTTATAATTAATTCATGACAGAAAAATATGACGTTATTATAATTGGTGCTGGTGCAGCTGGCCTAATGAGTGCCATTGAAGCTGGTAAAAGAGGAAGAAAAGTACTTTTAGTTGATCATTCAAAAAAAATAGGTGAAAAAATTCGCATATCAGGAGGTGGTAGATGTAATTTTACCAACATCAATACACATCCAAGTAAATTTATTTCAAGAAATCCAAAGTTTATAATATCTGCCTTAAATCAATACACTCAAAATGATTTTATAAATTTAATAAAAAAACATAATATTAAATTTCATGAAAAAAAGTTAGGACAACTTTTTTGTGATGAAAGTGCACAACAAATTGTAGATATGCTACTTTTAGAATGTCAAATAGCAAACGTCACTTTAAAAAAAGAAATAATTATTACAGATATTGATAAGCAAGATAATCAATACTTTATTACTGTTAGCTCTGATAAATACTTTTGTGATTCATTAATTATCGCAACAGGAGGTCTATCTGTTCCTAAAATTGGAGCAAGTAAATTTGGGTACGAAATAGCTAAAAAATTCAATTTAAATATTATTGAAACATTGCCAGCTTTAGTACCCTTGACTTTTGATGAGAAAATACTCGCTATGTGTCAGAACCTTAGTGGATTATCTTTAGAAACAGTTGTTTCTTTTAATAAGATTTTTTTTGAAGAGGGAATGTTATTTACTCATAGAGGTTTAAGTGGACCTTCTATATTGCAAATTTCATCCTACTGGAAATCAGGAGATAGTATTAAAATTAACCTTTCACCAAAACAAGATATTTTTAAACTTTTAGGAAGTAAAAAAAACTCAAATCCTAAACAAGATATAAATATTATAATTTCAGAAATTCTTCCAAAAAGACTGGCTTATATGATCTGCAAAGATAATGATGTTAGAGGTAATATATCTGAATTATCAAATAAACTATTAAAACAATTAAGCAATTCTATAAATACTTGGATCATCAGTCCAACTGGATCTGAGGGGTATAGAACAGCTGAAGTTACCTTAGGTGGTATAGATACTAATGAGATTTCTTCTAAAACAATGATGTCAATAAAAAATCCTGGTTTATTTTTTATTGGAGAGGTAGTGGATGTTACTGGTCACTTAGGTGGCTATAACTTTCAATGGGCATGGTCATCTGGTTTTGTAGCTGGACAATACGCTTAAAATAATTTTCAACTTCCAACATTCCTTGAATTTAAATATCTTGTAAAAGGCTTCATTCCTTTACTTATCAATTTTTCTGATAATTGATTCCAATCTCCCTTTAAAATTAATTTTATTGCAGCTAATGGGTAAGTTAAAAATCTTAATCTAAAACTTGCCATATGTAAAAAACCACCCTCACCCCAAATTGACCAAAGAAGTACTGATTTAATATTTAAATAATGAAATAATATTTTTGAAAAAATAGATTTGCTAAATACAGCATATTTTATTTGTTTATCCGTTGCATGATTCCAACACATCATCCATATAAGGTTGTTAAGTCTTTGAATTTGTTTTGTTTTTGTTTTTTCTCTTTTTTTCCACCTTGGTATAAATTTCCAGTTTTCTGTAGTTCTTTTCATCATTGTGGGCCAATCATCCAGTTCGTCTTCAGTAATATGGCCTGCTTCAATGGCTAATTTAGTCATTGGGTAATCTGGGAAATGTTGAAGTGAAAAGGTGTTAAAAATAACTGGTTTTGGTAATCTCATTATTAAGCTTAAACATTCTTTTAAAGTTTCTTTTGTTTCAAAATCGTTGTCTAAAATTAAATCATATCTTATCTTTATATTGAATTTACTTATTTCATTTGTAAGCTCAATAATCTCTTCATTTGTACCAGGTCTTGTGAATACATCATTTCTAATTTTGTCTGATCCAGTTTGAACTCCAAAATTTATTTCAAGTACACCTGCTGAAGCAAGTTTTTCTATTGTTTTTACTTTTAAAGATTTTGGGTGATACAAAACATCAAACCCTAAACCAACTTCTTTTGGCCATCTATTTGAAAACTCCTCAATAAACCCTGGTGCAGATCCAAAGACTTCATCAATAAAATAAATTCGTTTTTTTTTATTACCAGGTCTATTTAAATGTAAATTAACTTCTTTTACTATACTGTCTACTGACCTTCTTCTTACAAATTTTCCTAAGCCTTTATAAATATCATGATACATAGTTTCAACACAAAAAGAGCAACTATAAGGACATCCACGTGTAGATTGTAAATATAGAACATTATGGTCAAGCTCAGGATCTTCTCTTGTCATTTTATTTAACTCTATAAAATACATATTTTCATTGCCATATTCTGCAAAAGGTAAAAGATCCAATTCTTGTACTAATGGTCCTTGAGGGTTTTTTATAATTTCTGACCCTTTATTAACCCATAAATTTTTTATATTTGAATAATCTTTTCCATCTCTTACGGCTACAATTAATTCTTCAAAGGCTCTCTCTCCTTCTCCTAGGCATATTACATCCGTTAGTTTAATATGCTCTTCTGGAGTAATCGTTGGTCCAACACCTCCCCAAACAACAACAGCACCTGTGTGTTTTTTAACTAACTCGGTTATTCTTTTTGCAATTAATACATAAGGAGATAGCAAGCTAATGGCCACAACACTAGGTTTTAATTTTTCAATAGTGTCTATTAAAAAATTTTCTTCTATTTCCGTTGGAAGGCTAAAAAGATTTGAATCGTAATTTTTATAAAATAATGTGTGTGCTTTTACTCCTTCAATTCTATCTGCTACAGGATGCAATATTCTGACTGGAACATTAAAATATGTATAAAGACCTATAATTACGACATTTATATCTTTCATAAAATTACTATATACTAAAAATTATCATACGGAAGTGTCATTAAACTTATAAGAAGATCTCTTAAATATAGCACATTTATCCATTCATTCTATAAAATCTATACAGTCTAGACATCAAATAACAGAACGCCCCATTAAATCGTAAAATTTTTGAAAAATGATAGTAAAAAAATACTTATGCGTCGAATAATAAAATGACAAAATACTATGTAGTTGATAGGTTTTGATATGGAATTTAACCAAGAAATAAAAAAAACAACCGACCATATATATAAAAAAATTTCAAAAGTATTGCCTGAAATTGAATGGGCAGTTCACGCTCCTTACATTCATAAAATTAACCAATTAAAAAAAAAAAAAAATGCAGTTATACTCGCACATAATTATCAAACACCTGAAATTTATCATGGAGTTGCAGATTTTTCTTCTGACTCTTTAGCATTAGCAGTTGAGGCTTCTAAAACTTCAGCTGATATTATTGTTATGGCTGGAGTACACTTTATGGCAGAGACTGCAAAACTAATGAGTCCTCAAAAAAAAGTTTTATTACCAGATATGCAGGCTGGATGCTCTTTATCTTCTTCTATTACAGGTAAAGATGTGAGATTGTTAAAAGAAAAATATCCAGGGGTTCCTGTCGTGTCATATGTTAACACATCAGCTGAAGTTAAAGCTGAAACTGATATATGCTGTACTTCAGCAAATGCTGTAAAAATTGTAAAATCATTAGGTGTAAAAAAAGTCATATTCTTACCAGATGATTATTTAGCTAAATATGTTGCTTCTCAAACAGATATTGAAATTATTGCTTGGAAAGGAATTTGTATAGTTCATGATCAATTTAATGAAAAAGAAATTCATGATATTAGAAAAAATAACCCTGGTATAAAAATAATTGCACACCCAGAATGCCCACCAGATGTAATTAAAGCTAGTGATTTTGCAGGATCAACTTCTGGAATGATTAAATATGTTGAAGACAACCAACCTAAAAAAGTGATGATGGTTACCGAGTGTTCAATGAGCGACAATATTCAAGTAGAAAACCCAAATGTAGAATTTATCAGACCATGTAATCTTTGTCCGCACATGAAACGAATTACACTTCCTAAAATCTTAGACTGTTTAGAAAATGAAACTGGTGAAATAATTATGGATACAGAAACTATAAACAAGGCAAGAATATCTGTTGAAAGAATGACTGCAATTGGCAGATAATAAAAGTGTCTCAAATAAAATTAAGCAATTATTATATTAACAATATTGTAAAGCTTGCCTTAAACGAAGATCTTTATCCTTCTGGTGATATTACTTCAAACTTGGTTAAAAATAAAAAAATTATTAAAATTAAATTAATTACAAATCAAAAAGCTGTAATTGGTGGTTTAGAATTTGCAAAACAGACATTTAAATTAATAGATAAAAAAATAAAATTTATAGTTAAAAAAAAAGAAGGTTCTTCCGTAAAAAAAAATGATTTAATAGCAACAATTAAAGGCAAAGCCGAAAATATATTAATTGGTGAGAGAGTTGCTCTTAATTTTATAAGCCACATTTCTGGTATTGCCACTAAAACTAACAAATTTGTTAAATTAGTTAATAAAAATTGTAAAATTTGCTGTACTAGAAAAACAATTCCAACTTTAAGAGTAATACAAAAATACGCTGTAAAATTAGGTGGTGGATTTAATCATAGGTTTAACTTAAGTGATGAATTTTTAATTAAAGATAATCATATAGCTAGTTCTGACATCACAACTTTAATTTCTCTAGCTATAAAAAATAAAAAAAAAAGAAAAATTACTGTTGAAGTAGATAATTTAAATCAACTAAAAAAAATAGTCGGTCTAAAATTTAATACAGTCTTGTTTGATAATATGAATATTAAAATTCTTATGGCTGGAGTTAAAATAGCAAAAAAATATTACGAAACAGAAGCATCTGGTAATGTTAATTTAAGATCAGTTAAAAAAATTGCTGAAACTGGCGTAAATAGAATTTCAATTGGTAGCATTACTCATAGTGCTCCAGCTATAGATTTAAAATTAGAAATTTAATTTTTTTTAGATAATTCTGATTGTGCAGCAGCTAATCTTGCAACTGGAACTCTATAAGGTGAACATGAAACGTAATCCAAACCTGCATCTGAAAAAAATTTGATACTCTTTGGATCACCACCATGTTCTCCACAAATTCCAAGCTTAATTTTTTTATTTTGCTTTCTGCTTTTTTTTACTGCAATTTCAATTAAATCACATACACCATCATCAATTGAAATAAATGGATCAACCGAAAATATTTTATTTTCTATATAATCATTTAAAAACTTGCCACTATCATCTCGACTTATTCCAAAAGTTGTTTGCGTTAAATCGTTAGTTCCAAAGCTAAAAAATTCTGCATGTTTTGCTATATCTCTTGCTTTTAAAGCTGCTCTTGGCAGCTCAATCATAGTTCCAACTATATAATCAATTTCAATTTTTTTATCTTTTTGAACTTGGTTGGCAACTCTTACTACTAAATCTTTCATTATTCTTATTTCGGCTTCTGTAGACACTAATGGAATCATAATTTCTGGAAATGCTGATTTTATTTTGTTTTTTTTAAGTTCTGATAAGGCTTCAAAAATAGCCCTGCATTGCATTTCATAAATTTCTGGAAATGAAATTCCTAATCTACATCCTCTGTGCCCTAACATAGGGTTTTGCTCATGTAATTCATTAATTCTTGAATTAATTTCTTTTATAGGTAAACCCACAACTTCTGCTACATCATTTATTTCTTTTTCTGTTTTAGGAAGAAACTCATGCAATGGTGGATCTAATAATCTTACCGTTACTGGTAAACCGTTCATGATTTTAAATATCTCTAAAAAATCTTTTCTTTGATGAGGTAAAAGTTTTTCTAATGCTTTATTTCTATCTTCTTTTGTTTTTGATAAAATCATTTCTCTAACTGATAAAATTCTTTCTTCATCAAAAAACATATGTTCTGTTCTACAAAGACCTATGCCTTCAGCACCGAAATCTCTTGCTGTTTTTGCATCAAGTGGTGTTTCAGAATTTGTTCTTACTTTTAATTTTCTAAATCCATCAGCCCAACTCATTAATTTTGAAAAATCTCCAGAAATTTCAGGTTTAACTGTTGGCACTTCCCCTAAAATAATTCTACCTGATGAGCCATCTATTGTAATTATATCTCCTTCTTTAACTTCTATAGATGAGGTTTTAAAAGTTTTGACTTCATAATTAATATCTATTTCGCTCGATCCTGAAACACAAGGTCTCCCCATTCCCCTTGCAACAACAGCTGCATGACTTGTCATTCCACCTCTTGCAGTTAAAATTCCTTTGGCTGCATGCATTCCATGGATATCCTCAGGTGAAGTTTCCACTCTAACTAAAATTGTATCTTGCATCATGCTATTTAACCTTTCGGCCTCATCTGAAGAAAAAACAACCTTACCACACGCTGCCCCTGGTGAGGCTGGTAGTCCACTTGCTATAACATTTATTGTACTTCTCTCGTCTAATGTTGGGTGTAACAATGTATCTAAAGAATTTGGATCTATTCTTAATACAGCTTCTTTTTTTGATATAAGTTTTTCTTTAACCATATCAACTGCAATCTTAACTGCAGACTTTGAAGTTCTCTTTCCGACTCTAGTTTGCAGCATCCATAATTTTTTGTTCTCAACTGTAAACTCTACATCTTGCATATCTTTATAATATTTTTCTAAAATCATTAAAATTTTATCTAATTGTTTAAATACTTTTGGCATTGTTTCTTCCATTGAAAGTTCTTTTGCTTTTGCATCTCTTCTAGCTTTTTTAGTTATATATTGAGGCGTTCGTGTTCCAGCTACAACGTCTTCACCTTGAGCATTAATTAAATATTCTCCATAAATTTCATTTGTTCCATCTGAAGGATTTCTTGTAAACACGACACCAGTCGCACAATCATTTCCCATATTACCAAAAACCATTGTTTGAACATTAACTGCAGTGCCCCAATCTGAAGGAATTTGATTTAATTTCCTGTAAACTTTTGCTCTATTACTCTCCCAAGATAAAAATACAGCACTAATAGCCCCATTTAATTGATCAAAAACATTTTGTGGAAAAATTTTTTTTGTTTTTTCTTTTACAATTTTTTTAAAGTCATTAATTAACCCATCCCAATCATTTTCATTTAGGTCGGTATCTAACAAAACACCTTTTGTTAATTTATAATTTTCAATTAATTCCTCAAAATTATAGTTTTCTACACCCATAACAACATTGCTATACATTTGAATAAACCTTCTGTAACTATCCTTAGCAAATCTCATATTTGAAGTTTTTTTAGCTAATGCTAAAACAGTTTTATCATTTAAACCTAGGTTTAAAATTGTATCCATCATACCTGGCATTGATACTCTTGCTCCCGATCTTACAGATACTAATAGAGGGTTTTTTAAATCTCCAAATTTTTTATTAGATTCTTTTTCAATAGCTTTTAATTCTTTCTTAATAGAATTTAATATCTTAAAATTTATTTTTTTTTTATTCTGATAAAACAATTTGCAAACATTAGTTGAAATAGTGAATCCAGGAGGAACTGGCAAACCCATTCTTCCCATTTGCGAAAGGTTTGTACCTTTTCCTCCAAGAAAATCTTTTGGGTTTTTTAACTTTTTCGATTCCTTTGATTTAAAATTTAAAATAAGTTTTTTCACTAAATGTTCTCAATGTTAGAAAAATTTATATAATTATTAAAGGTTTTACATAACATTTGTAAAAGTTCCAATCTGTTTTTTTTAATAATCATTTCATCATCATTAACAATAACATTATCAAAAAATTCAAAAACTACAGTTTTTACACTTGCTAGATTTTCAAGTGTTTCATTGTAATTTTCATCTTTATTAATATTTCCAAAATACTTCATTAATTGTTTAATCTTTTTATATAAATTTTTTTCATAGTCATTTTTAAAAATTCCAGGATCTGTTGTATTCGAGATCTCTAATGTTTTATCTTTAAGCTCATTATCTAAAATACTTGAAGCTCGCTTATAGCTTGAAACTATATCAATTCCAATTTGTTGATTTATTATTTTATTTAAAAATAAAGCTTTTTTATAAATTGTTGTAAGACGATCTAATCCACCAGAGCTTATACTAGCTTCAATAATATCGACTCTAATATTTTTTTCTTTCATATAATATCTCATTCTATCTAATAAAAAGTCAGTTATTTCTTTTTGAACTGAATAATTATCAAACTTAAATCCTTGTTCTTCATGAAGAAGCTGTGAATAATTTATTAAACCTCTTAACTTAAATTCATTGTTATTCTCTATTAATAATCTAATAATCCCTAAAGCCGATCTTCTTAATGCGTATGGATCTTTTGAGCTTGTTGGTTTTTGATTAATACCAAAAAACCCAACTAAAGTGTCTAATTTATCTGTCAATGACAATGCAATACTATATTTTTTTTGAGGCACTTTGCTATCAAGACCCAGAGGTAAATACTGCTCACTTAAAGCTAAAGAAATATCTTTTTCAAAACCTTGAGACTCTGCAAAATAACCTCCCATAATTCCCTGTAGCTCTGGAAACTCACCCACTAGATCCGAAATTAAATCTACCTTACTAATTGAGCATGATAACTCAACCTTATCTTTACTTATAAGTAGCACATCAGAGATCATACCACCCAATTTTCTCATTCTTTGTATTTTATCAAAGTAAGAACCAAGACCTTTAAAATAATTCATTGATTTTAATTTCGTAACTTGTTTGACTAAATTTTGTGATTTATTTTTTTCCCAAAAGAATTGAGCATCGCTTAATCTTGCTTCTACTACTCGCTCATTACCTGATTTAATAAATCCTTTTACATCCTTATTGTTAGCAACTACCAAAAATTCATTTGTAATATTTCCTTTTTGATTAAATGTAGGAAAATATCTTTGATG
The DNA here is from genome assembly GCA_905612435.1 of uncultured Candidatus Pelagibacter sp. Taxonomy (GTDB): domain Bacteria; phylum Pseudomonadota; class Alphaproteobacteria; order Pelagibacterales; family Pelagibacteraceae; genus Pelagibacter. The sequence continues at coordinate 27,647 of CAJQRZ010000046.1, read as the reverse complement.
ATATTGCATCGTAATAATTAAGATTTCTTTTGGAATATTTAAAAATTTTTCATCAAATTTACAAATTAAAATATTAGGTTGTGTTACCAAACCTGTAACTTCATCTAAGAGTTTATTGTTAGAGTCTATTATAAATTTTTTTCTTTTAGAAATTTTTACAAATTCTTTTTCTATAAACTTTTTTCTCAAGTTATGATCTATAATTATTCCTGACTTATGAAAAAAAAATTTATAGCTTTTAAAATCTTTAAATATTTTTTTTTTATCTTCAAAGTCTTTATCAATAAAAGTTGTGTTTGAACAAGTTAAGTGATGAAATTTAAAATTTAAACTATTTCTATCAAAAACTGCTAATATTGACTTTAATGGTCTTGCCCAATTAAGACTAAAGTCTCCCCATCTCATTGATTTTTTCCACTGCATTTTGTCAAGAATCAATGGGATTTCATCTTGCAGCAAGTCAATAGTATTTATTTTTTTTGACAATCTCTTAAAAAAATAAAATTCTCCTTTTTTGATTACTTTTTTAAACAAGTCTTCTCTATCTATTTGATTAGACCTTAAAAACCCATCTACTGCTTTTTCCGGGGCATTAACATTTGGTCCTCTTATTTCTTCAGCTTTTTGAGTTATTCCTTTAGTTAGACTTTCAAATGAAACTATTAGCCTATTTGGTGTCGTGTATACTGCGCTTTTTTTAAATTTTATCTGTTTGGCCTCAAATAAATTTTTGAAGCTATCTAATAAAACTGTACGAGAGTTTTTCTGCAAGTTTGCAGGAATTTCTTCACTGAAAAGTTCTAAAAAAAACTCTGACATTATTTTATTTGGCTGCTTAACCAGATTTCCGCAACACCCTTTGTAATATTTCTAATTTTCCCAATATAGCCAGCTCTTTGGGCTACACTAATAACTCCTCTTGCATCAAGAATATTAAACAAGTGGTTTGCTTTTAGACACTGATCATATGCAGGTAATGATAATTTTTTTTCCACTAATGCTTTTGCTTCTAGTTCTAGCATATCAAACATTTTAAATAAGTTTTCCGTGTTAGCATGTTCAAAATTATAAGCTGAAAATTCTTTTTCAGCTTGATGAAATATCTCACCATATTTTATTCCCTCATCATTCCACAAGAGGTCATAAACATTTTTTTTTTGCTGGGTGAACATACAAATTCTTTCAAGACCATAGGTGATTTCAACTGAAACTGGTTTACATTCAATGCCTGCCATTTGTTGGAAGTAAGTAAATTGTGTAATTTCCATTCCATCACACCAAACTTCCCAACCAAGTCCTGAAGCACCCAAAGTTGGACTCTCCCAATCATCTTCTACGAATCTAATATCATGCTCTTTATGATTAATGCCTATAGTCGTTAAACTATTTAGATAAAGTTTTTTAATATTATTTGGAGAAGGTTTAATTAAAACTTGGAACTGATAATAATGCTGTAATCGATTAGGGTTATCTCCATACCTTCCATCTGTTGGTCTTCTTGATGGTTGAACATAAGCAGTCATCCAAGGTTTGGGTCCTAACGATCTTAGTGTTGTTGCCGGATGAAAAGTTCCTGCTCCAACTTCCATGTCATAAGGTTGTAAAACAACACAACCTTGTTTGCCCCAGTATTTTTGAAGATTAAATATGGTATCTTGAAAAGATTTAAATGTAGGTTTTATATTTTTTTTTTTAGCAGCCATATCTTTGCCAGATAGACCTTTCTTCTAAAATATTTGCAAGCTGGTCTACTTGATTGCTAGATGAAGAAAGTTTTTTACTTAACCAACCTTTAGATTTTTCAAATTTTTTAATAACAACATCTTCACCAAATTTTTCTTTTAAAACTTCATTGGCATTACCTACACTATCAATTAAACCCAATTCTTTTGCCTTACTTCCAGACCAAAACTCTCCAGAAAATAATTCCATTTCAGATTTATTAAGTTTAGAGCCTCTACTTTCTTCTACTACTTTAATAAAATCTTTGTGAAGTTCTAATTGTATAATTTTAAGTCTTTCAATATCTTCTGATTTTTCATAAAGAAATGGGTCTAAAGTACTTTTATTTTTTCCAGCTGTGTGAACTCTTCGTTCAACCCCAATTTTTTTTATCAGTTCCGTAAATCCAAAAGAAGAATATATTACACCGATTGATCCAATAATTGAACTAGAGTTTGCGTATATTTCATCTCCCGCACATGCAATGAGATAACCTCCAGATGCCGCAACATCTTCTGCAAATACAATAACTTTCTTTTTATTTTTTTTGGCTTGGGCTCTAATAAACTTATAAATTAAATGAGATTGTACTGGTGATCCACCAGGTGAATTAATAGTGATTGCAACAACTTTAGCCTTTTTTAAAGAAAAAGCTTTTTCTATGATTTCTTCCTGACCTGCAAAATCTATACCTTGTTTAAATTTACCAGCATTTCCAATTATGCCATTTAGCTTGATATGAGCAACTATATTTTTTTTTTTTAAAAAAGAGAACATTTTATATCCTTACAAAATTTTGATTTAATATAAAGCTACTTATAGTTGAAGATAAAGGTGCGTCAATTGATAAGTAATAAATAAAACATAATTATACTAACTTAATTTTATATGGGATCAGTTGTACAACTTAAAAATCAAATAAATAATTCTTATTTTCGGTTAAAAGAATCAGTTGATGAAAAACTGTTTCTTGTAGAAGAAAAAATAAAATCAAATCTTACTAGTGATGTTGAGTTAGTTCAAAAAATGACGGACTATCATATTCTAACTGGTGGAAAAAGATTAAGAGCGCTTTTAACTTTAGGCTCAGCAAAATTATGTGGATATACAAAGGGTGGTCGAGATATTAATTTAGCTGCTTGTGTAGAGTTAATCCATAGCGCGACTCTCATGCACGATGATGTAATAGATGTCGCAGACTTAAGAAGAGGAAAAAAAACGCTAAATTCTATTTGGGGAAATCAATCTTCAATTTTAATTGGAGATTATCTACTAAGTCGTTGTTTTGAAATAATGGTTGAAGATGGAAATTTAGAAATTTTAAAACTTTTATCATCCACTTCAGCACAAATCGCTCAGGGTGAAGTTTTACAATTACAACACAAAGGTGAAATTGATATGCTTGAAGAAACCTACTTAAAAATAATTTCATCTAAAACTGCAGCTTTATTTTCGGCTTCTACAAAAGTTGGTGCAATTCTATCAAACATTGAAAGTAGAAAAAAAAATGCTTTAGATTTTTATGGAAAAAATATTGGTTTAACTTTTCAAATAGCTGATGATGCTTTAGATTATAATTCAAAATTAAAATTTTTTGGAAAGAAAGTGGGTAAAGATTTTTTCGAAGGGAAAATTACTTTGCCAATTATCTTACTGTTTCAAAAAATAAATATTTTAGAAAAACAAAAAATAAAAAGCTTTTTTAAACAAGATGTTCGGTCAGACTCTGATCTTTCTTTTACTTTAAGCTTAATAAAAAAATATAATATAATTAATGAATGCTATAAAAAAGCTGACTACTTTATCAACCTTGCTTCAAATTCTTTAAGTATATTTAAAGAATCTGAAGAAAAAACAATTTTAGAAAACCTAACTTCTTTTAGTTTGGAAAGAAAATTTTAGGGATTCAATAAAAATTTATTCCAGTTCCCATTTTTGTCTTTAATATATTTAAGTCTTTCATGAATTCTATTGTCTCCATCTAACCAAAACTCAATACTTGATGGCAATAAATTCCATCCTGACCAATGTTTGGGTCTAGGGACGCTATCTTTATTGTTATATTTTTTTTTATATTCGTCTATTAATGAAATTAGACTATTTCTACTTTTGAGAACTGTGCTTTGTTTAGATGCCCATGCACCAATCCTACTATCATATGTTCTGGAATTATAATATTCATCAGCCACATCTTCAGATACTTTTAACAACTTTCCATTAACTCTTATCTGTCTTAATAAACTTTTCCAATGAAAGCACATAGAAGCGTTAGGATTTTCTTTTAATTCATTACCTTTTTGACTTTCTAAATTAGTATAAAATACAAATCCTCTCTTACTAAAATCTTTTAATAAAACCATTCTGATTGATGGTATTCCATTTTTATCAGCTGTAGCTAGAGCCAATGCATTTGAATCATTAGGTTCACTAGCTTTAGCTTCTTCCATCCATATTTTAAACAGCTCAATTGGGTCATTTAGATCCAAAAAGCAACTATTCAATCCTAAAAGGTTTTTTTGATTCATAATTTTAACAAAATAATCTATATAATATGAATAATGTCATTTAATACTTTTGGAAAGCTATTTCGTTTCACTACATGGGGTGAATCCCATGGGCCAGCTATAGGCTGTATAATTGATGGGTGTCCACCAAATATTAATATAAAAGAACAGGACATCCAAATAGAACTTAATAAAAGGAAGCCTGGGCAATCAAAGTTTACAACTCAAAGAAAAGAAGATGATAAAGTTCAAATTCTATCAGGAGTATTTGATGGAAAAACAACGGGTACACCTATTTCTCTAATTATTTATAATCAAGATATGAGGTCTAGAGACTACGAAACTATTAAAAATAAGTTTAGGCCAGGCCACGCAGATTTTACATACTTTAAAAAATATGGAATTCGGGATTACAGAGGTGGTGGAAGATCATCTGCTAGAGAAACAGCTGCAAGAGTTGCTGCTGGTGCAATAGCAAAAAAGGTTTTAGAAATCAAAATTGGAAAAAAATTTAAAGTAATTGGTGCAGTAACCCAATTAGGAATTCTTGGATGCGATGTAAATAAATGGAGTGATCAAACAATTAAAAAAAACTCATTTTTTTGTCCTGATAAATCGATTGTAAAATTGTGGGAAAAATATTTACTTAGTATAAGAAAATCTGGATCCTCTTGTGGGGCAATTATTGAAATAAGAGCTAGAGGAATTCCAGTTGGTTTAGGAGCTCCCATTTATTCAAAATTAGATATGGACATTGCTTCTGCTATGATGAGTATAAATGCAGTTAAAGGAGTTAATATTGGATCTGGAATGAATTCAGCACAATTAACTGGCGAACAAAATTCAGATGAAATTTCTCAAAAAGGTAAAAAAATAAAATTTGAATCAAATAATGCTGGAGGAATTCTTGGTGGTATTTCAAGTGGCCAGGAAATAATTGTTTCTTTTGCTGTTAAACCAACTTCTTCTATCTTAAAAAGCAGAAAAACAGTTGATAGATTTGGAAAAAATACAACTATCTCGGTTAAAGGTAGACATGACCCTTGTGTAGGGATACGTGCCGTTCCAGTTGGTGAAGCAATGTTAAATTGTGTGCTATTAGATCACTACTTAATGAATAAAGCTCAATGTAGCTAATAATTTTTTTTATATTTATTTTAATTTTTAACTACTTTGATGGAATCTTTTGTAAATAAGGTATCTAAAATCTTTTTTGAAATCTGAGTTGAATTTAAACCTGCAACATCATACATTTTTTTTGGGTTATCTTGTTCGATAAAAATATCTGGTAAGGTCATTGATCTAAACTTCAAACCTTTGTCAAAAATACCTTTTTCGGCTAGTAAGTTTTCAACATGCGAACCAAAACCGCCAATTGATCCTTCTTCAATAGTAATCATTAACTCATGCTCCCTTGCACATCTCAAAATAAGTTCTTCATCTAATGGTTTGGCGAATCTTGCGTCAATAATTGTTACAGTAATTCCTTTGTTTTTTAATTCCTCAGCAGCAATTTTACATTGTTCTAATCGTGTTCCCAGACTTAAAATACAAACTTTTTTTCCTTCTTGAATTATTCTTCCTTTACCAATCTCTATTTTTTCATCAATAGATGGTAATTCTAATCCAATTCCTGTACCTCTTGGATATCTAATCGCACTAGGTTGGTCGTTAATATCAACAGATGTATTAATCATTTTTACTAACTCAGATTCATCACTCGCAGCCATAACTATAAAATTAGGTAAAGTTGATAAATATGTAACATCAAATGAACCAGCATGCGTTGATCCGTCTGCACCAACTAAACCTGCTCTATCAATCGCAAATCTAACTGGTAAACTTTGTATGGCGACGTCGTGAACTATCTGGTCATAAGCTCTTTGTAAAAAAGTCGAATAAATTGCAGCATACGGTTTATAACCTTCTGTAGCTAATCCAGCAGCAAAAGTAACAGCATGTTGTTCTGCTATTCCAACATCAAACATTCTTTTTGGGAACTCTTTTGCAAAAATATCCATTCCTGTTCCACCTGGCATTGCTGCTGTGATTCCAACAATTTTACTATCTCTTTGGGCGTGTTTAACTAATGTATTTGCAAAAACTTTTGTATATGCCGGCAGATTTGTTTCAGTCTTAACTTGTTCTCCCGTTGCAACATTGAATTTTGAAACTCCATGATAATGATCATTTGCTTTTTCTGCATAAGAATAGCCTTTACCTTTTTGTGTTTTTATATGAATCATAATTGGCCCCTCATACTTTGAATCTCTTGCATTTTTTAAAATAGGTAAAAGAACATCTAAATCATGACCATCAATGGGTCCTATATAATAAAATCCTAAAGAATTAAAAAGTGTTCCTCCTGTTACTGCTGAACGTAAAAAGTCTTCTGCCTTTCCTGCTTTTACACTAAATCTTTTTGAAAAAGCTGAAACAATTAATTTAAAAGTTTCTCTTAAACTAAAATAAATTTTCCCTGAAAGCAATCTTGCCAAATATGTTCTCATTGCACCAACAGGTTTTGCAATAGACATGTCATTATCATTTAAAATAACAATCATTTTAGTTTTAGAAGCACCAGCGTTATTCATTGCTTCGTAGGCCATGCCAGCACTAATCGCACCATCACCAATAACAGCAATAACATTATTTGATTTGTTGGATAATTTATTGGCCTCAGCAATTCCTAATGCTGAAGAAATTGATGTTGAACTATGGGCGGCTCCAAAAGGATCGTATTCACTTTCAGATCTCTTAGTAAATCCAGATAACCCATTCCCTTGTCTTAAGGTTCTAATTTTATTTTTTCTTCCTGTTAAAATTTTATGTGGGTAAGTTTGATGACCTACATCCCAGATTAATTTGTCGTTTGGAGTGTTAAATACATGGTGCAAAGCAACCGTTAGTTCTACTACTCCCAATCCAGCTCCTAAATGGCCACCAGTTTCAGAAACTGCTGTTATCATTTCCGTTCTCACTTCATCAGAAAGTTCTTGTAGGTCACTTTCAGAAAGTTTTTTTACATCATGTGGAAAATTTATGTCTTTTAAAAATTTATAATCTTGCATCATTTATTTCTTTTCAAAATATAATTTAAAGTTTCACTAATATTATTTGCTCTTGAGCCATATTTTTTTAAATCATTAATAATTTTAGATTTTATTTTATCTCTATATTTAATAGCATTTTTATAGCCGAGTAAACTTATAAGAGTAGCTTTTCCTTTTTTAATATCTTTTCTTGTTTTTTTTCCTGCTATTTTAGAAGATCCTTTAAAATCAATTAAATCATCAACTATTTGAAACAATAAACCAATATTAGATCCAGTTTTTTCTAAAAATTTTATTTCTTTTAAATTTTTGTATTTTATAATTGCCGGAGCCATGCAACAAAAACTAAAAAGTTTTCCAGTTTTTTTAATTTCCATATCTATAATTTTATTTTTAGAAATTTTTTTTTTTTCAAATCTTAAATCTAAAAATTGACCCCCAGCTATTCCCAAGTGACCAGAACATTCAGATAGTTTTTTAATTAAATTAACTTTTATTTTTTCATTTATTTTTAAATTGGAATTTGTTAAAATTTCAAATGCCATTGTTAAAAGTGAGTTGCCCGCTAATACTGCTGTAGATTCACCAAATTTAGCATGAGTGGATAATTTCCCTCTTCTCAAACTATCATTATCCATACATGGTAAATCATCATGAATTAAAGAGTATGCATGTATGCACTCTACAGACGCTCCGACGGCAATTAAAGTTTTATAATTAACTTTAAACAAAAAACCTATATCTAATAAAATTTTTGATCTAATTTTTTTTCCACCAGAAAATAACCCATAATTCATTGCTCGGGATAATTCTGTTTTTTTTTGTTTTCTTATAAAATTTTTTAAAAATAAATTGGTGTCTTTAGCAACTTTAATAAGTTTATTTTGCATTTTTTTTATTAGTTATTTCTTTTATTTTTTTTTGCGTTTGTTCATTTATTTCTTTTGAGTTCTTTCGGAATTTTTTTTCAATATTATTATTTAATTTTATTAATTTTTGATAGTTTTCAATAGAATTTTGGAGATCTTTTTCATTCTCTAACGATTCAATAATGTTATTTGCATCATTAGTTAATTCATCAAGTGATTGAGAATTATTATCGTCTGGTAAATTTTTATCTTTCATATAATAGTAATTATTAATACATGAAATTTAATCAATCAAATATCAAAAAAGCTAAAAAATACCTAAATAAAAATTATTGTATAGGTGTACCTACTGAAACAGTTTATGGCTTGGCTGCTAATGCCTATTCTAATTATGCGGTAAAAAAGATATTTCGCTTAAAAAAAAGACCTAAATCCAACCCTTTAATTGTTCATTATTCTAATATTAATGATTTAAAAAAGGATTGTTTAATAAATAATAACTTCCTTAAACTTTATAAAAAATTTTCTCCTGGACCATTAACTTATGTGTTAAATTTAAAAAAAAATTCCAAAATTTCAAAAGTTGTTACCAACAAAGATAACAGTTTGGCTGTAAGATTTCCAAAGCATAAAATTTTTAAACAACTATTAAATAAATTAGACTATCCATTGGCTGCTCCTAGTGCAAATATTTCTACTAGATTAAGCTCAGTACAAGCCTCTGATGTTAACGAAGAATTTGGTAATAGTATTAAATATGTTTTAGATGGTGGTAAATGTAGCATTGGTCTTGAATCAACAATAATTGATCTAACGAACAAGCCACGAATACTAAGACTGGGTGGCTTAGAAGTTTCAAAAATAGAAAAAATTTTAGGTAAAAAATTAAAAATTAATATAAATCCCAAAAAAAAAATTTCTCCTGGCCAGTCACAACTGCATTACTCACCTGGCATTCCTCTAAGAATGAATGTTATTAAACCAAAAAAAAATGAAGCTTATATTTTAGTGAAAAAAAAAAAAATTAGCCCTTCAAATTATTTCTATTTAAGTAAAAAAAATAATTTAAAAGAAGCAGCAAAAAATTTATATTCTTTTTTAAGAAAAATTAAGAACGAGGGGTACAAATCTATTGCAGTAGAAAAAGTTCAAAATATTGGAATTGGACAATCAATTAATGATAGGTTAAAAAGAGCTTCAAAATTCTAAAAGGCATATGCCAAATTCAATTGAAGTTATAAAATTATCAAAATCATATAAATTAAAAAAAGCTGTTAGGAACATAAGTTTTAAAATTAATGAAAATGAAATTGTTGGTTTACTTGGACCTAACGGATGTGGAAAAACAACTACAATAGCAATGATACTTGGGTTGTTAAAGCCATCAAGCGGTCAAGTTCTTATTAATGGTATGGATATTGAAAATCATAGAATTTCTCTTTTGCATAAAATGAATTTTATTTCACCTTACATTGAGCTACCAAAAAAACTAACAGTGAAACAAAATTTAACTGTTTATGGAAAGTTATACAGTGTAAAAAATTTAAATGAGAGAATTAATTTTCTTGCAAATAAGTTAAGATTAGAAAACTTTTTAAATAATGTAACAGGAGAACTTTCATCTGGACAAAAAAATAGAGTTAGTTTGGCAAAAGCTTTAATAAATGATCCTACTGTTCTTTTGTTAGACGAGCCTACAGCTTCATTAGATCCTGAAACAGGTGATTTTGTTAGAACATTTTTGGAAAATTATAAAAAAGAAAAAAAAATATCAGTTCTTCTTGCTTCACACAATATGAGTGAAGTCAAAAGATTATGTAATTCTGTGTTGATGATGAAAGACGGTCTTATAATTGATAGCGGAACACCAGATCAATTAATAAAAAAACATGGTAGAAAAAATTTGGAAGAAGTTTTTTTACAACTCGTCAGAAATAACAATGAGTTTTAATAGAATTTATGGTCTTTTTTTAAGACACTTTTTTTTAATCACTCAGTCTTTTCCAAGAGTTTTGGATTTGATATATTGGCCTGTAATCCAAATCACCCTATGGGGTTTTATTTCTAATTTTTTTGCAGCTCATAGTACGTACTATAATGGTGCAGTTGGGGTGATTCTTTCTTGTGCTATTCTTTATGATTTTTTATTCAGAACGAGTATTGGTTTTAATATTTTATTTTTAGAAGAAATTTGGAGTAGAAATTTTACTAATTTATTCATTGCTCCAATGAGAATAAGTGAAATAATAACGTCTTTAGTTTTGACAGCTCTAATAAGAGTGTTGATCGGTCTTGTGCCAGCAATACTTCTAACTTCGCCTCTTTTTGGAATATCCCTATTAAATTTAGGTATACCTTTACTCTTTCTTTTTTTTAGCTTGTATATTTTTGGGATCACTTTAGGTTTATTAGTGTCCGCAGGATTGTTAAGATTTGGTCCTTCTTTTGAAAATATTTCCTGGTCAACTTTATTTTTATTAGCTCCCTTTGGATGTGTTTATTATCCCTTAGAAACTTTACCTGAAATTTTTCAATCTATAGCTCTTTGTCTTCCTTTGGTCTATATATTTGAAGAAACTAGAAGTATACTTATCGATCAAACTTTTAATTTTGAAAACATTGCTAAAGCTTTTTATTTAAATATAATTTACTTAATTATGGCAATTTCAGTATTTTATTATTCTTTTTCTCAAGCTAGAAAAAAAGGATCCTTGATAAATATTGGCGAATAATGGTGCGCCACATAGGAGTCGAACCTATAACCCCCAGATTCGAAATCTGGTGCTCTATCCAGTTGAGCTAGCAGCGCATATAGTATTAATATTACATTTTATGGAAAAAAACATTAATTTAATAGTCAATGCTGATGAAAATAACCTTAGACTTGATGTATTCATTAACAAAAAAGAGAAATTAATTAGCAGAACTAGAATTAAAAATTTAATTTTGAAAGAAAAATTAAAATTAAATAATGTAATTGTTAGTAGTCCTTCAAAAAAAGTCTGTACAGGTGATAAAATAGATCTTCAGATTCCAGAACCCAAAAAAGCTTCATTAAAACCTTATAATTTTAAATTAGAAATTATTTATGAAGATGATGACTTATTAATAATCAATAAACCTGCTGGTATAATTATGCATCCTGGTGCTGGAAATTATGATGAAACAATTGTTAATGCTTTAATGCATTATGATAAAGATTCATTATCTACAATTGGTGACGAACTAAGACCAGGCATTGTCCACAGAATAGATAAAGATACCTCTGGATTAATAGTTATAGCAAAAAATAATGTAACACATGAAAATCTATCTTATCAATTTAGTGAACATACAATTACAAGAATTTATCAACTTTTAATTTGGGGCAAACTTAGACCTTCATCTGGAAAAATTGATACTTTTATAACTAGGAGTTCAAAGAACAGGCAAATGATGGAGGTTAGTAGCTCCAAGGGTAAAAGAGCAATAACTAATTATAAAACTATAGAGATTTTTGAAAATGATAAAACACCCACACTAAGTTTGGTTGAATGTAGGCTGGAAACAGGAAGAACACATCAGATAAGAGTTCACATGACGCATATGGGTAATAGTATTATGGGTGATGGCAAGTACAAAAAAAAATATAAGAAACTCAAAAATATTGACACGAATTTAGAAAACCTAATTTATAAGTTGGATAGACAGTTTCTACATGCTCAAACATTAGGTTTTATTCACCCCAAAACTAATGAAGAAATGATTTTTACCTCAAAATTGCCACATGAGCTTGAAAATATTCTTTTATTACTTAGAAATACTGGCAAATAAGATCTTGAAAATTTACTATTGTTAATTAAATAAATACAACTTATGAGTACACAATGAATAACAATCTTCCAGCGCTCTCAAATGAAGGTGGTCTATCTGCCTATCTTGCGCAAATTAAAAAATTTCCCATGCTAGATGCCGAAGAAGAATATATGTTAGCAAAAAATTGGAAAACTACTGGCAATGTTAAAGCAGCTGAAAAACTTGTAACAAGTCACCTAAGATTAGTTGCTAAAATTGCAATGGGCTACAAAGGTTATGGTTTACCCATTAACGAAATGATCTCAGAAGGTAATGTTGGCTTGATGCAAGCAGTTAAGAAGTTTGAACCTGAAAAAGGTTTTAGATTAGCAACATACGCAATGTGGTGGATTAGAGCTTCTATTCAGGAGTATGTCTTAAGATCTTGGAGTTTGGTAAAAATTGGAACAACTACCGCACAGAAAAAATTATTTTTTAATCTAAAAAAAATAAAAAATAAAATAGCGCCTCAATCAGAAGGAGATTTACGAGATGAACATGTGAATGAAATAGCTGACAAATTAGATGTAAGTAAAGCTGAGGTTGTTTCTATGAATAGAAGACTGTCTGGTAAAGAATTTTCATTGAATGTGCAGGTGGGTGAAGATGGAGATGAATGGCAAGATTGGTTAGTAGATAAAGAACTAGACCATGACCTTAAATTTGCTCATCAAGAAGAAATGTCACAAAGAAAAGATTTATTAAAAGATTCAATAAAAATTCTTAATGATAGAGAAAGAGAGATTCTATATTCAAGAAGATTAAATGATGACCCTATAACTCTTGAAGATTTAAGTAAGAAATATAAAATTAGTAGAGAAAGAATTAGGCAAATTGAAAATAAAGCTTTTGAAAAAATTCAAAAACACATGCTTAACTCTGCTAAATCAAAAAATCTTTTACCGGTTAATTAGATTTATTATAAATCAAAAGGGTTTTCTAAAAGTATTGTGTCATCTCGTTCAGGGCTCGTCGAAATGCTTGAAATTTTAGCACCAATAAAATCTTCTACTGCATAAATATATTTTTTTGCATTTTCGGGTAAATCATTAATATTTTTAATTCCATTAGTAGGTGTTTTCCAGCCAGGAAAAGTTTTATACATTGGTTTTATTTTTATTTGATCTTCAACTGCAGCAGGAAGATAGTCCATTTTTTTCCCATCTAATTCATACTCAATACACATTTTAATTTTATCTAGTTCATCTAAAACATCTAACTTGGTGAGTGCAATTCCATCTATACCTGAAATTTTAATTGTTTGTCTAACTAAAACTCCATCAAACCATCCACATCTTCTTTTTCTACTTGTTACTGTTCCAAATTCTTTTCCTCTTGAGCCAAGTAACTCTCCTATATCATCAGTTAATTCAGTAGGAAAAGGACCCTCTCCAACTCTAGTTGTATAAGCTTTCGTTATACCAAGCACATAGTGAATAGAGTTTGGTCCACATCCAGTTCCTGTAGCAGCAGCAGAAGCAACAGTATTGGATGATGTCACAAAAGGATATGTTCCATGATCAACATCGAGTAATATTCCTTGAGCACCCTCAAATAGTATTTTTTTATTTTTTTTTTTGAATTCATCAATTCTAAGCCATACAGGCTGAGAAAACTTTAATATTTCTGGGGCAATTTTTAACAGGTTTTCTTTTAGCTTATCTTTTTCAAAAATTTTTTTACCTAATCCTTTTCTAATTGCATTGTGGTGAAGAAGTACAGTTTCTAATCTGTGATCAAGGTTTGTTTCAGATCTTAAATCCATAACACGTATAGATCGTCTTCCTACTTTATCTTCATAAGCAGGCCCGATTCCACGTCTTGTAGTACCAATCTTTCCTTTACCTGCAGCATCTTCTCTAATCTCATCCATTTCTCTGTGAAAAGGTAAAATAAGGTTTGCAGACTCTGAAACTATAAAATTCTCAGTGTTTACCTCAACTCCTTTAGATCTAATTTCTTCAATTTCTTCTAGTAGTGCCCAAGGGTCGACAACAACTCCATTACCTATAATGGATATTTTATTTTTTCTAACAATCCCAGAAGGAAGTAATCTCAGTTTATAAGTAACTCCATCAATTACTAATGTGTGTCCAGCATTGTGACCACCTTGAAAACGAATAACAACATCTGCTTGATCTGACAACCAATCAACTATTTTTCCTTTACCTTCGTCTCCCCACTGTGAACCAACAACGACTACATTTTTCATTATTTAAATTTTCTATTTATAATTATTGAACTTAAATGATTTATAGGACCATGGCCTTTACCATAATTAAGGTTAGATCTTATGGAATTATTTACATACTTAGTCGCTAGCTCACAAGATTTCTTTAATGTTTTTCCACATGCAAAAAATGTAGTAATAGCAGATGACAGCGTACATCCAGTTCCATGTGTATTACTGGTTGTAATTCTTCTATTTTTTATAAGCATAATCTCTTTTTTATTAACAAAAATATCTTGGACCTCTTTAGACTCTAGATGACCACCTTTTATAAAAACATTTTTTGCCCCTAATCCAATCAATATACTTGCGGCAAAAATCATATCTTCTTTAGTTTTTATTTTAGTATTAGTTAATATTTCAGCTTCTGGAATATTAGGAGTTATTAAACTAACTTTATTTAGTAATTCATTTTTTAATAATTTAACTGCTTTATCGTCTAATAATTTAGCACCACCTTTAGCAGTCATAACAGGATCTAATATTATTTTCTTAACTTTGATAATATCTAATGAATGAATGACAGACTGTATCACTTTTGTAGAATGCAACATCCCAATCTTTATAGCGTCAGGTTTAATATCCTTTGATGTAAATTCTATTTGATTGGAAATTTCTTTTGGATTAATAGATACAATCGATTTAACTCCTGTCGTGTTTTGAATAGTTACTGCAGTTATTGCAGTCATTGCATATGAACCTAAAGCTGTCACAGTTTTAATGTCTGCTTGAATACCTGCACCACCAGATGAGTCTGACCCCGCAATAATTAATATTTTAGATTTTGGTTTCAATTTATTTAATTTTTTTTGATATAATCTTTAAACACTTTTGAAGTAGTTTACTGTTTTCACTTTCACCCATTACTCTAATTTTTGATTCTGTTCCTGACATTCTAACCAATATTCTTCCATATCCCTTCATCAATTTTTCTGCAGATTTAATAGAGTTTTTTACGTCAATATTATTAATTATACTTTTATCTTTTACATCAATATTTATTAATATTTGTGGCGTTTTTTTAAAAGTATTGAAAAAATTACTAGCTTTTTTTCCCTTTCTTAAAGAAAACAAAACTTCTAACGCAACTAACAAGCCATCTCCAGTAGTTGCGAATTTTCCCAAAATAATATGTCCAGATTGCTCACCACCTAAGTTAAAATTATTTTTTTGCATTTTTTCTTTTACATAACGGTCACCTACATTTGCTCTTATAAATTTTATTTTTTGTGATTTAAAAAATTTTTCTAGTCCGTAATTAGACATCAAGGTTCCAATAACTCCGCCTCTTAACATTTTTTTTTTTTTCCATCTAATTGCTAGTGCTGCAATTATTTGATCACCATCTATTATGTGTCCTTTTTCATCACACATAATGATTCTGTCAGCATCACCATCAAGAGAAATTCCTATATGCGCTTTAAATTTTTTTACTGCTAGTTTGATTTTTTTTGGGAAAGTAGAGCCACAATTTTCATTAATATTTAGACCATTGGGCTTTACTCCAATGGCAATTACCTTTGCACCTAAAGACTTAAGTAATTCAGGTCCCGCTTTGTATCCAGCACCATTTGCGCAATCAATAACTATTCTTAAACCCCGAAGGTTAAAATCTTTTGGAAAATTTTTTTTTAATATCTTTATATAATCTCTATTTCCACTTTCTAATCTTTTTACACGACCTAATTCTTTTGGTATTGATAGGTTATTTTCAATTTTTTTATCAATTAGACTTTCTATCTTTTTTTCTATTTTATCAGATAGTTTTAATCCATCAGGGCCAAATAACTTTAATCCATTGTCATAATATGCATTATGAGATGCGGTAATCATAATGCCCATATTTGCTTTCATGGTTTTCGTTAGCATCGCTAGACCATTTGTTGGTAAAGGGCCCATTGTGTAAACGTGCATTCCAGCTGACGTAAGTCCTGATACTAAAGCAGGTTCTAGGGTATAACCAGATAGCCTGGTATCTTTAGCAATTATTGCTATTTGTTTCTTTTTTTTTTGAGTTTTAAAGTGTGTTCCAGAGGCTAGACCAAATTTGAAAAACATATCACCATTAATGTTTCTACTATTTACAAGACCTCTTATTCCATCAGTTCCAAAATATTTTTTTGTCATTAATTTTTTATCAATTGTTTAAATACTTTTATACTTTGTGTTAATTCATTCACATCATGAGTTCTTAAAATTTGAACACCTTGCATCATTGAATATAATGAAGAAGCAATTGTTCCTCCTAGCCTTTCCTCAGTATCATTTTTCCCAGATAAATCTTTAATAAATTTTTTTCTAGAGAGACCAAGTAGTATAGGAAAACCAAGAGTATGAAAAATAGAAACACTCCTAATTAAACTCATATTATGTTTCAAATTTTTTCCAAAACCAATACCTGGATCAATAATAATATTGTTATGTTTTATGCCTTTAGATCTTAAAAATTTTATCTTTTCTTCGAAAAAATCATATATGTCTAACAATTCATTTTTATATTTTGGATTATTTTGCATATTCTCCGGAGTTCCTTGTGAATGCTGAATTACAAACGGAGATCCACTTTTTTTTAGCACATCAATTGTTTTAGAGTCATATCTTAATCCTGAAACATCATTAATTAGTTTAATTCCTATTTTAATTCCTTTATTCATAATGCCTGCTTTTCTTGTATCAAGTGATAGTGGAATTTTTTTACCAATCTCTCTTATAATTTTTTCAATTCTACTCCATTCATCTTTTTCACTTATAGACTTAGATCCTGGTCTTGTAGATTCTCCACCCACATCAACTATATTTGCACCAGACTCAAATAAATTTTTGGCGTGTCTTAACCCTAATTTTTTTTTGTTAAATTTACCACCATCAGAAAAACTGTCTGGTGTTAGATTTAATACTCCCATTATATTGGGAATTTTTTTGAAATCTAAATTTGAGAAATTTTTACTTTTTTGTGTAATTATTTTAAGATCCTTAGTAATTTTTTTTTTTAAAGAAATAGGTAATTTTGTAATATTTTTGACATTAATTAATTTCTTTGAATTTCTAGAAATAATTTCAATTTGGTCAAATGAAATTTGATTATTACCTTTTAATGATAATGTTTTTTTTTGATTAATTAATTCAATTGATTTATTACCGTAATAAAAATTACACACTCTTGTGTAATATTTTTTCATTATATGTTAATGAACTATTTTTGGCTTAAGTCCCATTGACCCTAAAGCTGAACTTTTATCATCGTCTTCAACTTTTAAATCTTCTTTATTTTCTGGATAAATATTTTTATTTATCAAATTCTCAATTTCTTCACCTGATAAAGTTTCATAAGTTAGTAGTGCTTTCGCTAATTTATGTAAATCATCAATTTTTTCCGTTAAAATTTTTCTTGCTCTTTCATATCCTTTATCTACTATTTTTCTTATTTCTATGTCTACTTTTCTAGAAGTTTCCTCTGACATATTTTGAGTTCTTGCAACTGATCTTCCTAAAAATACTTCTTCTTCATTTTCACCGTATGATACTGGTCCTAATTCCTTGCTTAATCCAGCCTTCATTACCATAGCCCTTGCTCTCTTTGTTGCTTGTTCAATATCACTTGAGGCACCGGTTGTTACTTTATCATCTCCAAAAATTATCTCCTCAGCTACTCTTCCTCCCATTGCTATTGCTAATTGAGCATGGAGCTGCTCTCTTGTTTGGGATAATTCATCTCTTTCTGGTAATTGCATAACCATTCCTAGCGCTCTACCTCTTGGAATGATGGTTGCTTTATGAATAGGGTGAGCTGCATCTTCATTAACAGTTACAATTGCGTGTCCTGCTTCATGATAAGCAGTTAAAGTTTTTTCCTCCTCAGTCATCACCATAGACCTTCTTTCAGCACCCATCATTACTTTATCTCTAGCTTCTTCAAATTCATCTAATGTAACTATTCTTTTATTTTTTCTAGCTGCAAGTAATGCTGCTTCATTAACTATATTAGCTAAATCTGCTCCTGAAAAACCTGGGGTTCCTCTTGCGATTGTTCTTAAATTTACATCTGGTGCCATTTTAATTTTTTTAATATGTACCTTTAATATTTTTTCTCTTCCAATAATATCGGGAAGTCCAACAACTACTTGTCTATCAAATCTTCCTGGTCTCAATAAAGCGGGATCTAATACATCGGGCCTATTTGTAGCTGCAATAATTATTACTCCTTCATTGGTTTCAAAACCATCCATCTCAACTAGTAATTGATTTAAAGTTTGTTCTCTTTCATCATTTCCACCACCAAGACCAGCACCTCTGCTTCTTCCAACTGCATCTATTTCATCAATAAAAATAATGCAGGGTGAATTTTTTTTACCCTGTTCAAACATATCTCTAACTCTTGAGGCTCCAACACCAACAAACATTTCAACAAAATCTGAACCAGATATAGTAAAGAACGGAACAGCCGCCTCTCCTGCTATAGCTCTTGCAAGTAAAGTTTTACCTGTTCCTGGTTGACCAACTAATAAGCAGCCTCTTGGTATTTTTCCACCTAGTCTACTAAATTTTTTTGGATCTTTTAAAAATTGAACAACTTCTTCTACTTCTTCTTTAGCTTCCTCAATGCCTGCTACATCATTAAAGGTAACTTTACCTTTTAATTGATTCATCAATTTCGCTTTTGATTTTCCAAAACCCATGGCTCCACCTTTGCCACCTTGCATTTGTCTCATAAAAAAAATCCATACAGCAATTAACAACAGCATTGGAAACCAGGAAAGAAGAATACCTAAAAGTGATGGCATTTCATCCTCAATTGGTGCTGCTGAAATACTTACTCCTTTATTAGAAAGTTTTTCTATAAGGTTTGGATCATTTGGAGAATAAGTTGAGAACGTATTTCCATTAGATAAAAGACCTTTAATATTTTTTCCTTTAATTTCTACTTTAACTACAGTTCCATTTTCAACTTCTGATAAAAATTCTGAAAATATAATAGTATTTTTTGTGTTTACAGATCCTTGCGGATTCTTAAACATATTATAAAGACCAATAGTTAAAAAAACTATTATAGCCCACATTGCTAAATTCTTTATGTTCATACAGTTAAGATAAGAATTATCATAGATTAAACAAGTGTCAAATTGTTACAGAAGTTAACTAATAAATCAATTTTCCCTTGAAATTATTATAGTTTTCTGAAATTTTTCAATGAAACATCTCCCAAGTGTAGTTTTCTTTCCAACTTCATCTTTTTTGATTTTTTTAATTAAATTTTGAATATTTTTACCTCTCACATTGTAATATTTACCTCCGCTTATTTTAATTAAAAATGATAAAGATCTAAAAACTATTTCATCAGGTTGTTCAAAAAAAATATTATTGACGAAGAAAGTATTTTTATTTTTAAAGAAAGTTGTATTGTTATCAATATTTTTTTTAACATAGAAATTAATTGAATTGTCTGAATCTTTTAAGTTATTGATTGTAAGTTTAAGTTTTTTCTTATCTAAACCTTCTTGTTTTAAATTATTTATTAAGTTTCTGATTTTAATTCTTTTAAAATTTTCATCTAAATTAGAAGGGTCTTTTATATAATAGCCAAACACTTTTTTAGAAATATAAATCAAATCATTTTTTTCTAAATTCATTAATGGTCTTAAAATATTAATATTATTAACTTGATATTCTGATTTGTTACCAAAAGATGTTAAGCCTTTTAATCCACTTCCTCTAAGCAATCTAATTAAAAAATTTTCATACAAATCATCTATATGATGACCTAAAAGAAGATTATTTATATTATCTTTTTTGCATTGATTTGTTAAAAGAGAATATCTTTTTTTTCTAGCTACAGCTTGAATATTACTTTTTGGCTTTTTACCTCTCCATGTTAGCACTTTACAGTTAATTCCAATTTTTTCTAGTATGGAGCATACCAATTTTGCTTCCACAGATGAATTTTTTCTTAATTTATGATCAACTATATAAAATTTTATTTGTGATTTATTTTCTATTGAAAAACACTTTGATAAAAAAGATAAAGATAAGCTATCAGGACCCCCCGATACTGCTACAGCAAAATTTTCATTTTTGCTTAAATTTTTCTTAAATTCTATAAAACTTTTGCGTATTTTATTATTATTTAAATGTTTTAAAATAATTCTAAGATTTTTGTTTTTCGCAATCAAACTTTTTTGCCTCAAATTTTGCTTTTTGCAAAACAGATAGTTCTGCTTTTGGATATGTTTCTTTTACTGCTGTTATCATTTTGCAACCTTGTTTTTTTTCCCCAATTTGAACCATTGATACACCGAGTCTTAATAAATTTATAGGAGCCTTCTCACTTTTAGGATATTTTTGGTATCCTTCTAAAAAAGCAGATGCTGCATCAGTATATAATTGTCTTATTCTAAATGTTTCAGCGTACCAGTATTGTGCACTGCCAGCCAACTTATGTTTGGGATTTGTTTCTACAAATTCTCTAAATGCTCTTTCTGCAGTGCTATAATCTCCTATTTGTAAAAAACTACTTGCAAATTCATATTGTTTTTCGGGGATTACATCAGGCAATAATTTTTCTACTGATTCAAAAGTTTCTGTTACAACTGTTCCCACCGTTTCTACTGATTGAATTTCTTGTTCTTCAGTAGTTGGTTCTGAGTCCTTATACGAGATAGAGCCTAGATCTTGTGGTTTTGATGATCCAGGTAATTTTTTAACTATTTCTTTTTTAGATTTTGAAATTGTTTCATTATTTAAACTTATATTTCCACCTTCCAAATCTTGGAATCTTATTTGATTATCTGCTTGTACCTTTGAAAGTCTATTTGATAATTTGTCTAATTTAAAATTTATTTCTTCAAATTTATTGGTTAATTCTTGAAATTGATTTTCTATTTCTGATAGTTTTAACAAGTGTCTTGTTAAAACATCTTCTGAATTTCTATTTAAAATACTTGACGTATTATCTTCAGCACTAGTAGAAGAGTTTGAGTAAACTGCTCTTTCTAGGGTTTTAAGATCTTTTTGTATTTTTTCTAATATTTCAAATACATTGTGATTATCAGCAAAAGAGTTGCTAAGAAATGAAACAAAAATTAAAAATAAATATATTAATATAAAATTTTTAAATTTGAACATTCTTTTAAATTGTAATTAAAATAATGGCAAAAAAAAGACCCTTAACACTTTCACGTTAGGGTCTTTTTTAAATTTTTTGTATTAGTTAGCTTTAACTGTAACAGATCTTCTATTTTTTGACCAAGCTAATGGATTTGAACCTGAATCTATAGGTCTTTCTTTTCCATAACTAATTACAGAAATTCTATCTGAAGAAATTCCATAAGTCATTAGATAGTCTTTTGCAGAATTAGCTCTTCTTTCACCTAATGCTAAGTTGTACTCTCTTGTACCTCTTTCATCAGCGTGACCTTCTAATACTACATTTATGCTAGAATTTTTTCTTAACCAAGCAGCTTGCTTTCTAAGTGTGTCCCTTGATGCTGTTGTTAAAACAGTTTCATTAGTTGCAAAGAAAACTCTATCAGAAACTCCTTTAGCTAACTCTTTTACAGTATCAGTTCCAGTGTAAACATCGCCTTGCATTTGGCCTGACGATTTTTTAACTTGTGTTGCGCATGCTGACAAAACTAGGCTAGCTAGAATTATTAGAAATGCATTTTTAAAAATTTTGCTTACGTTCATATTGCTCCTTGCTCCTTAAATTGAATAAAGTAACTTTTTCATAACTAAATAGATGTTTCAAGTTAAAAGCAACATATTTAACTATTAATTACTTAATAATGATGACCATGATGGGTCAGAAGCATCAGTTTCTGTCTTTACTTGTCTCTCATTATAGCCTGTTAAATCAATAGACCATAATTTTGCTGAAAATCCTTCGCCATTTGAATTAGTTTTTGTTTCTCTATAAAATACTAAAACTCTTCCATTAGGTGACCAAGATGGAGCTTCTTGATAAAAATTCTCAGTTAATAACCTTTCTCCTGTTCCATCAGTTCTCATGACTCCTATATAAAATTTTCCTTTATGTAATTTTGTAAAAGCAATCAAATCTCCTCTTGGCGACCAGACTGGTGTCCCATATAATCCTTTACCAAAAGAAATTCTTTTCACATTTGTGCCATTGCTTTTCATTACGTAAATTTGTTGATAGCCACTTCTATCGGAGTTGAAACAGATATATTTACCATCAGGTGAATAAGATGGCGAAGTATCAATAGATGGATGATTTGTTATTTTTTCTACAACTCTATTCTCAAGATCCATAGTATATATTTCAGAGTTTCCATCCATTGCAAAACTCATTATGATTTTTTTTCCATCAGGTGAAAATCTTGGAGCGAATGTCATTCCTGGAAAATCACCTACTACTTCTTGGATTCCCGTTTCAATATCTAATAGATATACCCTAGGTAAATTTCTAAAGTAAGAAAGGTATGTAACCATTTGGTTTGTTGGATTAAATCTTGGAGTTAAGACTAATTCATTTCCCAGTGTTAAGTACTTAGTATTAAAACCATCTTGGTCCATAATTGCTAACTTTTTAACTCTATTAGTTTTTGGACCTTCTTCAGCCACATAAATAATCCTAGTATCAAAATACCCTTTTTCTCCTGTTAATCTCTCATAAACTTTATCAGTAATGATATGACCAACTCTTCTCCAGTTAGTAGGGACAGTTGTAAAAGCTAAAGCCATTATTTCTTTACCCGCTAGGATATCCCATAGTCTAAATTCAACTCTTAGTTTTTCATTAACAAGTGATACTTTCCCAGTTATTAACGCTTGAGCTTTTATTAATGCCCAGTCTTCAAACCTTGGTTTTAAATGTGCGATATTGGGTTTTTGTAAAAAAGCATCTTTATTTAAGGGATTAAATAATCCAGTTTGTTTTAAATTATTTTCAACTATTATAGATATTTCAGAACCAATATTTTTTTTTTTTAGTAATTTTTCGAAATTTTTTTTAGATATCTTATCTATAGATAAAGAAGATACAGCAACTGGCAATGGACTTAAGTTACCCCTTGTTATATCGACCTCTATTAAAGCAAAAGCTTTGATGGGTATTAAAATTAATAATATTAATATATGTATATTTTTCATTTTATCCTTCCAACATTTCTCTTGCATCAAAATTTAATTGTAAATCTTTCCATCTTTCATATCCAGTAGTTGGAACTCTAAGTGGTGAACATAGTTTGATCGCTCTTAAAGCACTCTCTGCTAAAACTTTATAAAATTTTTGTCCTGGTTTATTCATTCTTGCATGATCTAATATTTCAGATTTTATAACAGATCCATCAGGTTTTAACTGAAGTTTAATTCTAACTAGTAAATTTTCACTATATGGTAAACCTAAGGGTATACTCCAACATCCAAATATTTGGGCTTTTAGGGCATCTTCTTCACTCAAAGATAAGCCAACTACATCTAAATTTTTGTCTTGATCCTGAGTAACTTTATCTAGTTTATTGGTGCTTTCTGCAGTTTCTTCTTTAGATTTGTCAATAAGTGCAGCAATATTATTTGGATCAAACAGCTCTTTTTCTTCAAACTCAGAGACTTGTTTAACTTTATTGTCTATTTTTTCTGGATTTTGTTTTTTATTCTCTATTTTTTCAACTTTTTCAATTTTTTTGTCTGGTAATGGAACTGCATCAGGTTTTTCTTTTTTGACCTTTTTAGGTGGAGCTTGTTCAGAAACTAACTTCTCTTTTTCTTTTTTTTTTACTTTTTCAATTATTTTTTTTGCTTTTGGTGCAAAAGGAACATTTGTTTTATCTGTAATTTGAATAAGTTCAACAGAAACTATTGGTGGAAGATCAATTAGTTCTTTTGACAAAAATGGTAAACTCATAGCTGTAATTATAACCAATAAAATATGAAAACCAGAAGAAATAACAATGCTTCTATTCATCTACACTACCTTTCCTTATAAGGCTCAGAAATTAATGCTACTTTTGTAAATCCAGAACCAGATAACATGCCCATTATTTCTAAAACTCGACCATAGTTTATTGATTTATCTCCTCTAACATAAATTCTAGTGTCTGTTCTATTCTTTGATACTGCTAATATTTTTGCAATAATTTTTTCATACTCTACTTTAGATTCTTGAATAAAAATTTCTCCTTTGGAGTTGATAGAAAGTGTTAATGGTTCTAGCTCTTCTGGTAATGAATCGGCTGAACTTTCTGGTAAATCAACTTGAACTCCGACAGTCAATAATGGTGCTGTTACCATAAAGATAATTAATAAAACTAACATTACATCTACAAAAGGAGTAACATTAATTTCACTTATTGGTTCTTTTGATGAACGATTAAGTTTAAAAGCCATTTTAAATTATTGATAAAAATCTTTTAGAAAAATTTTCTAATTTTTGTAAGTACTTCTTAGAGTCGTTATTAAATTTATTATAAGCAACAACTGCTGGGATGGCAGCTAACAAGCCAAGTGCTGTTGCAAATAATGCTTCAGCGATACCCGGCGCAACAATTGCTAAACTTGTATTTCTAGAAATTGCAATTGATTGAAATGAATTCATTATTCCCCAAACGGTTCCGAACAATCCAATAAAGGGAGCCGTAGAGCCAACGGTTGCCAAAAAAGTAAATCCTTTATCAAATTTCAACATTTGCTTTTCAATATTAACTTCCAACATACTGCTCATTCTTTCATTTAGATTTGATTTGGATTTAGCTTTCAATAAAGTTTGCATAGATTCTTTAAACAGTAAGACCATAGGATTTTCCAAGTTTGCTGGTAAACTGTTGTAAAATGTTTCTGCAGATTTTGATTTCCAAAATTTTTCCTCAAACTCTTCAGATTCTATATTAATTTTTTTAAATAATTTAAATTTTTCAATAATGATTGCCCATGAATAAACTGAACAGCCAATTAATATAAGTATTACTGATTTAACTACAAAGTCAGCTCGTATAAATAAACTCCATAATGAAAAATCAGTATTTGATGCAAGTCCTACTGCTTGAGATGTAATATCAGCTTCCATAATTAAGATTTCACACTAAAATGTGTCATCAATTTGTCTTAATATAACTTAATTTATTCCTCTAATTTGTAGGTCTCGTAATAAAAACTGGCAATTAAGATTGCGTCTGCTTTATTAGAATCCTTTTTTCTAGATAATTGAGAAGAAAAATAAGGAAATACCTCTATTGCTTTAGTTCTACTTGCGTCTTTTTCTGAATTAATAAGATTAAAATATTTTTTCCATTTTGCAGGCCTGACAAAATACATTGGTAATTGCATAGCAGAACATATTCCTTTTAAAATTCCAAAAGATTGACCAAAATTAAACATACTGGTTACTCCTTGACCTGGCATAGCTGAGACTTGTTCAATAACTACTTTTATATCTCTTTTATCTAAATTTTGAATCCTCATAAAAATTTCATGATAAATCTGAGCTCCATTTACTTGTCTTTTGTGTTTTTTCCCCTCTGGCATACTTGGCATTTCCACAACATCATTAATCTTTCCGTCTTCAAAAAAACATATAGATCCTGTTATACCTGGGTCAATGCCAATTATAAGCATCAATTATTCTCAAAATTTATATTTGAATAAACATTCTGAACATCATCATCATCTTCTAGGGTTTCAAGAAATTCTATTGCTGACTCTGATCTATCTTTAGCAACCTCAACACTATTTAGTGCTATCCATTCAATTTCGGTTGAAATAAAATCTTTAATTGTTTCTTCTAATTTTTTTTTTACATTATATATTTCGCTCTTAACACACTGAATTTCATGATAATTATCATTTGAAATGCATTCATCAGCACCTGAATCAATTGCTAGTTCAAAAATTTTTTCATCAGATATATATTTTTTATCAATTTTAATAATACCTAATTGATTAAAGTTATGTGATGCTGATCCTTGTGTTCCTAAGTTACCACCACTTTTTTGAAATATAGTTCTAATATTAGATGCAGTTCTATTTTTATTATCTGTCAAGGCTTCAACAATAACAGCTATTTTATATGGTCCAAATCCTTCATATCTTAAATTTTCAAAATTTGTTTCAGCATTAATAGATGATTTATCAATAGCTCTTTCAATATTATCTTTTGGCATATTGGATGATCTTGCAGCTTGAATTGCAGATCTAAGTCTGGGATTCATATCGGGATCCTTATCACCCAGTTTTGCAGCTACACTAATTTCTTTTGATAGTTTAGAAAATATTTTAGATCTTTGTTTATCTGCTTTGCCTTTAGAATGTTTTATACTTGCCCACTTTGAATGACCTGACATAATAATTAATAAGAATTTTTTAATTTCCCTCCATATATAAAACTTTCTATATTCATTGCCAATCCTGTTTCTATATCACAATCAACAATGACGCCACACAAACTAGCATCACCTTTAGATGGAAAATGTTTTATAGCTTTTTTTTTTAAAAATCTGTTAATTGAATTATCTTTATTCATTCCAATTACAGAATCATAATCTCCACACATTCCTGCATCAGTTTGATAAGCAGTTCCACCTTTTAACACTCTTGCGTCATTGGTTGGAATATGTGTGTGAGTCCCCACAACTAATGTTGCATTACCATCAAAAAAATGACCCATAGCTGCCTTCTCACTTGTAGTTTCTCCATGAAAATCAACTATTAGAAAATCATAGTGTTCCTTTAGTTTGTATCTTTTCATAAATTTTTCAGCAGTTTCGAATACATCTTCACTTTTTTTCATAAAGACATTTCCCATCAAATTAAGAACTCCTACTTTCATTCCATTTTTTGCAGTAAATATTCCAAAACCTTTTCCTGGAGAAGGTTCAAATAAATTTTGGGGTCTTAAAAGCCTATTCTCTTTTTCTATATGAAACATCGTTTCTTTTTGATCCCAAACATGATTTCCTGTTGTAATTACATCCACACCACAATTAAAAAAATCTTTACATATTTCTTCTGTTATTCCCACACCTGCGTCAGCTGCATTTTCACCGTTTACAACAACAAAATCAATTTTTTTATTTTTAATCTCTGAAAGTAAATTATTAAAAATCATTGAGCGTCCAGAAACCCCAACTACATCACCTAAAAAAAAAAATTTCATTTTATAATATTTTTATTTGTTACAATATAATCTAACTTTTGATCATATTTATTAATTGGAACTTTATTAATTTTTTGATCAGATAGAGCTAGACCTATCTTGAGAATTTTTTTCTTTTTACTTAATTTTTCTATTAAACGATCATAATATCCTCCACCATATCCAAGTCTGTTTAATTTTTCATCAAATGCAACAAGTGGTACTAATAAAACATCAGGATACATTAAAATATTAGAACTTGGCTCAGGGATTCCATATCTATTTATTTTTAACGGTTTATTAAACGACCACTTATAAAAATGCATATCAAAATTTTTTTTAATTGTTGGT
>CAJQRZ010000045.1 GCA_905612435.1 uncultured Candidatus Pelagibacter sp. | reverse complement strand
ACCCACAACAACTAGCGCTGAAAAACCAAATCTACGTCCACCTTTTACAACTTTAGTTATTCTATTTATATGAACTAATTTTTCTAAAAAATCATCTTTTTTATTCTTATCAAACATTTAAAATTCCATTCCATTTTTTCTAAGTGTATCCGCAAACGCTTTGACTCGTCCGTGATATTTGTAGATACCTCTATCAAAATATATTTTTGTTATTTTTTTTTCTTGCGCTTTTTTTGCTAGCTTTTCAGCAACAAATCTAGAAAGTTCAGTTTTATTAGTTTTATTCATTGATTTTATATCTTTTTCAATTGATGATGCGGATAATAAAGTAATATTCTTTACATCGTCTATTATTTGGGCAGAAATATTTTTTGAAGACCTTGAAACTGTTAATCTATATCTATCAACATTGGCAACTCTTTTAACTTTGTTGCTAACTCTGTATTTTTTTCTAGCTATTGTGTTTAATTTCATTATTTTTTCTTTCCTTCTTTTCTTAATATATACTGTCCAGCTTCTCTAATTCCTTTACCTTTGTAAGGTTCTGGTGGTCTAAATGACTTTATTTGAGAAACTACCATACCTACTTGTTGTTTATCAGAGCCACTTACCTTAACAATGGTCTGTTTTTCAACTAAAATTTTAACACCTTCTGGTATGTCAAAGTTGATATCGTGACTAAATCCTAGTTGAAGATTTAATTGTTTACCTTTTAATGCGGCTCTATATCCTACACCTACAAGTTCAAGAGTTTTTTCATAACCTGTACTAGAACCAATTATTGCATTATTAATTAAACTTCTATTCATTCCCCATAATCTTTTAGAGTCTTTATTAATTTGTTTAGGTTTAATTGTAATATCTTTTCCATCTTTAATATTTAAATCAAACATATTCAAATCTATGTTCATAGATTTTTTACCTAAAGGGCCCTCAACGTTAATAATATTACCAGATAGAACAACCTTTACCTTTTCTGGAATATTTATGCTTATTTTACCAATTTTAGACATTAAAATACCTTACAAATTATTTCGCCACCAACTTTTTGTTTTCTTGCATCAATATCAGTCATTACACCTTTTGGTGTAGATATAATTGCAATTCCCAATCCATTATTAATTTTTGGTAAACTTCCTGCGCTTGAAAAAATTCTTCTTCCAGGTTTTGAAATACGCTCTATAGTACTAATCACTGGGCTACCAGAGTAATATTTTAAATCAATTGCTAATAATGGTTTCTTAGTTTCTTCACTTATTTTAAAATCTTTTATAAAGCCTTCATTTTTTAAAATACCTGCTATTTTAACTTTAAAATTAGATGAGGGTAGTTCAACTTTTTTATAATTACGTGCTTGAGCATTTTTAATTCTCACTAACATATCTCCTATTGGATCACTTAAACTCATATTTTCCTTTCTACCAGCTTGACTTAGTCATACCTGGTATTAAACCATGCAATCCTAAGTCCCTTAGTGCTATTCTTGATATTTTTAATTTTCTATAAACGCCGTGAGGTCTACCTGTAATTTGACACCTATTCATAACTCTATTTTTTGCTGAGTTTCTTGGTAAGTTTGATAGTTTTTGTTGTGCCTTAAATCTATCTTCCAAGGATAAATTTTTATCCATTATTATTTTTTTTAAAGCTTGTCTTTTTTTGAAAAGCTTATTTGATAAGTTAATTCTTTTATTATTTTTATTTATAGCACTTAGTTTAGCCATTCTTAATTATCTCCTTTTTTTTTAAATGGAAAATTTAATTTATTTAATAATTCAAGGCTATGCTCTTTATTTATTGCCGAAATTACAATTGTTATGTCCATACCTCTTATTTTATCAATTCTATCAAAATTAACTTCTGGGAAAATAATATGTTCTTTAATACCAAATGTATAATTTCCAAATTTATCAAAACCTTCTGACGATAAGCCTCTAAAGTCTTTAATTCGTGGTAATGCAATGTTAACTAATCTGTCAATAAATTCATACATTTTGTTACCCCGTAATGTAACTTTTAATCCAGCATTTGTTCCTTTTCTTGTCTTGAAATTTGCAACAGATTTTTTAAATTTAGTTATTACTGGTTTTTGACCTGCTAGTTTCCCCATGTCTTCTTCACAAGATTTTACAATTTTTGCATCATTTCCATCTAGCCCAAGACCCATATTTACAACTACTTTCTCTAGCTTAGGACTCATAAAAGTATTTTTAAATCCTAATTTTTCTTTAAGAGATGCTTGTATTTCTTTATAATAAAGTTCTTTTAATCTTGGTATCATTTTTTTGCCTCATCTTTTTTAGATTTTGCTTTTTCGTCAATAAATAGAAGGTTTGAAATATGAATAAAATTTTCTTTTGAAACTATTCCACCTTTTTTTTCTTTTGTTGTTTTAACATGCTTTTTAACCATGTTAATTCCTTGAACTTTAGCTCTATTATTTGGTCTATCTATCTCAATAACTTCGCCTTCTTTTTTTTTATCTTTGCCAGCTAAAATTCTAACTTTAATACCTTTTTTAATCATATTATAATACCTCTGGTGCTAATGAAATTATTTTCATTTGCCCTTTATTTCTTAATTCTCTAGTGACAGGACCAAAAATTCTTGTTCCAACTGGTTCTCCTTTATCATCAACTAAAACAGCTGCATTATTGTCAAACCTAACTTTAGAACCATCGTTTCTATGTATTCCTTTTTTAACTCTAACTACGACAGCTTTATGAACAGAACCTTTTTTAACTTTACCTTTAGGAATTGCCTCTTTAACTGCAATTACGATTGTGTCGCCAATGCTTGCATATCTTCTCTTAGAGCCGCCCAAAACTTTTATGCATTCAATTTTTTTTGCACCTGTGTTGTCTGCAACTAACAATTCAGTTTGTACCTGTATCATTTAGGATTCTCCATTACTTCAAATTTTTTATTTTTTGAAAATGGTTTACTTTCAATAATTGATACTTTATCACCATTTTTAAATTTATTATTTTCATCATGTGCATTATATTTTTTTCTAACTTTAATTACTTTTTTTAAAACTGGATGTTGATATTTTCTTTCAATCATGACAGTTATTGTTTTGTTTGGCTTATCACTAACAACAATACCAGTTAATATTTTTTTAGGCATTCAATTTTCCCTTCAATAAAGTTTTTAATTTTGCAATTGTTTTTCTTGTTTCGTTAATTTTTGCTGGGTTAGTTACTTGTCCACTGGTTTTTTGAAACCTAAAATTAAATAAATCTTTTTTTAATTTATCAACATTTTTTAAAGCTTGGTCTTTTGTTAATTTTTTTAATTCACTTTTTTTCATTTTATATATTTCTTTTTATAAATTTTGTTTTAATTGGTAGTTTTGCAGATGCTTTATATAAGGCTTCTTTTGCTATCATTTCAGATACACCATCTATTTCAAATAAAATTCTTCCTGGTTTAACTCTACAAGCCCAATATTCAGGAGCTCCCTTACCTTTACCCATTCTTACTTCAACAGGTTTTTTTGAAACTGGGATATTTGGAAAAATTCTAGTCCAAACTCTTCCTTGTCTTTTCATATGTCTAGTTAAAGCGACTCTGGCTGCTTCTATTTGTTTTCCTATAATTCTTTCAGGTGCCATTGCCTTTAAAGCATATGCCCCGTAATTAATTGCATTACATCTAGAGGCAGTTCCATGAATTCTACCTTTATGTGCTTTTCTAAATTTTGTTCTTGTTGGTTGTAACATAATTATTTTTTATTTGTTTCTTGGTTAAATTCATTTGCAAAAACTTCACCTTTATAAACCCAAACTTTTATACCTATAATTCCATAAGTTGTTAGAGCTTCTGCTTCGGCATAATCAATATCTGCTCTTAGTGTATGAGAAGGTATACTGCCATCTCTAAGCCATTCAGTCCTAGCAATTTCATTACCACCCAATCTTCCACTTATAGAAACTTTAATTCCTTTAGCACCAAGCCTAGTAGCTGACTGCATGGCTCTTTTCATGGCCCTTCTATAAGAAATTCTTTTTACAAGTTGTTGAGCAATATTTTCTGCAACTAAATAACTATTAGTCTCTGGTTTTTTAACTTCTTTAATATTTAAAGTAATTTCATTTATAGTTAGTTTTGATAGCTGATTTTTAATTTTTACTATGTCGCTTCCTTTTTTTCCAATAACAAACCCGGGTCTAGAGGTATAAATAGTTACAAAGCATTTTTTTGAAGTTCTTTCAATCATCACTTTAGCTACTCCTGAATTCACAACATTTTTCTTTATATGTTCTCTAATTTTAAAATCTTCTATTAAATAATTTCCAAAATCTTTCTTTTTTGCGTACCAGACAGAATCCCAACCTCTATTTACACCTAATCTAAAACCTATTGGATTAACTTTTTGTCCCATGACTCTCCATTTTTTTTGCTTCTGATAAAATAATTGTTACGCTTGAATAAGGTTTTAGTATAGGCGCCGCTCTACCTTTGGCTCTAGGTCTAAATCTTTTCATTACTATTTTTTTTCCACAATATGCTTCTTTTACTATTAAACTATCTATATCATATTGAAAATTATTCTCTGCATTAGCTACTGCAGACGAAATTGTTTTTTTAATGTCTTGAGATATTCTTTTGTCTGAAAAAGTAAGATTTCTTATTGCTACATCAACTTTTTTTCCAACAATAGTTTTTAATATTGGATTAAGTTTTCTAGTACTAGATCTAACATTATTATTAATAGATCTAACTAATTTTTCTTTATTTGTTGTTGT
Organism: uncultured Candidatus Pelagibacter sp.; assembly: GCA_905612435.1. Lineage (GTDB taxonomy): Bacteria > Pseudomonadota > Alphaproteobacteria > Pelagibacterales > Pelagibacteraceae > Pelagibacter. Next base: position 1,196 of record CAJQRZ010000045.1, on the reverse strand, counting down.
TTTACTTTTTTTACTCATAAATTATTTTTTTACTTTTGATGGAGTAGAATCTTTTGCTTTTTTATCTGCTGGCGTATGTCCGTAAAATGTCCTTGTAGGAGCAAATTCACCAAGTTTGTGTCCAACCATATCTTCTGAAACTGTTAATGGAATAAATTTCTTACCATTGTGAATTAAAAAACTAACACCTATAAATTCTGGAATTATAGTTGATTTTCTTGACCATGTTTTTATAGGAATTTTTTTTGGATCTATTTTTTGTTTTTCTACCTTTTTGATCAAACTTTCTTCAACAAATGGACCTTTCCAAACTGATCTAGCCATAATTACCTTTTATTCCTTTTTTTTCTTCTTCTAATAATAAATTTATCTGTTGCTTTATTGTCTCTAGTTTTTAAACCTTTGGCCGATTGTCCAGTTGGTGAAACAGGATGTCTGCCACCAGCAGTTTTACCTTCTCCGCCTCCATGTGGGTGATCAACAGGATTCTTTACAACCCCTCTAGTATGAGGTCTTCTACCTAACCATCTTGATCTGCCAGCTTTACCTACTTTAATGTTTTTTTGGTCAGGATTTGACAAAGTCCCAATTGTTGCCATTGATCTAGAATTGATTTTTCTCACTTCACCTGAAGTCATTTTAATCAAAGAATAATTTCCATCAATTCCACTTATGCTTACTGATGTTCCTGCGGATCTAGCAATTTTACCACCACCACCTGGTTGAAGTTCAACATTATGTATGTCAATACCTACAGGAATATCCTGTAGTGGCATACAATTACCAACTTTAATTTCTTTTTTTGAACCATTTTCAATTTTATCACCGATTGCAATTTTATGAGGAGCTAAATAATACGAATGTTGACCGTCTTCGAATTTAACAAGCATAATATAGCATGATCTATTAGGATCATACTCAATTCTCTCAACAGTAGCCGTCATATCGAATTTTTTTCTATAAAAATCAACTTGTCTATACATTTTTTTATGTCCACCAGCTCTATTTATGGATGTTATGTGCCCATTGTTATTTCTACCCTTCATAGCATTTTTAGGCTCAACCAATGTTTTGAATGGTTTTCCTTTCCACAATCCAGTTCTATCAACAAGAATTGTACCTCTTGTAGATTTTGTATATGGTTTAAAAGATTTTAATGCCATTGTTTAAATTCCAGTTGTCAGATCAATACTTTG
>CAJQRZ010000044.1 GCA_905612435.1 uncultured Candidatus Pelagibacter sp. | reverse complement strand
AATTTTCATCAATCACCAAAGTATTTGAAGAAAAATATTTTAAATTACCAAACAAGCTCATTTGATTTTTATCTATTTTTATTTACGTTTTTTTTTAAGAGATTCTATTTCTTTTTTAAGCTCTTCATACTCTTCCATTTTCCGTTTCATAAAATTTAATGCTAATTTAGTTTTTTGTGAAATGCCTTCGGGTGTAACTACATAAAAATAATTACTTTTTGATTGTAGATTGAATCTATTTTTATTTTTTTTAAAATTATTAATTTTTACTAACCCTTTATGCTTAAGTGCCTTTAAACAATAGTTTAATTTACCCAAACTAAAACCTAGGGTGGTTGCTAGTTGTCTTTGTGTGATATTTTTTGAATTACTTATTTTTCTTAAAATATTTAAATGATCTTGATTTATAGGCATTTTTTTATGTTCAATTATTGAACAAACTATGATAACTTACAAATTTTACAAGTTAAAATTTCATTTTTTTAATTAATTTTAGATTTATGTTATAAAATATGGCAATATATAAAAATATATAAGATATATACTTGTATAAAATACAACATTAAATTAATACATTATTAATATGAAATTATTATTTGTTAATCCTAGTTTAAGACCAGGTCAAAATGCACACTTATTTTTACCAGTAGGACTAGGCTACGTCATGACTTATGTTAAAAAATATGGCTATAATTTTGACTTATTAGATATAGATGTTGGAAATTATTCAAATGATTATGTGGAAAAATATTTTAGGGAAAATAAGTTTGATATAATTTGTTTAGGAAGCATAGTAACTCACTATAGTTGGATAAAGTGGTGCATTAATACTATTAAAAAATATCAACCTAATGCAATAGTAATTGTTGGAAATTCCGTGGGTGGTAGTATACCGGAAGTACTATTTCAAAAAACTAAAGTTGATATAGTTGTTTATGGAGAAGCTGAAGTCACAATGACTAAAGTTCTCGATGCAATTAATTTTGGTAAATCACTTGGAGAAGTACATGAACCTCATGTTGAAATACCTCATGCCAACAAGGGATACCCTGCTACAATAAAAGGAATTGGTATAGACGGTATAATTTTTAGATCTAAAAATGGGTTAATTGTAAACAATGGTAAAAGAAAAGCAGTAAAAAATATTGATGATTTTCCTTTTCCTGATTGGGAATTATTTGATGTTGAAACCTATCTTAAAGTAGGACAAAAATTTGGAGCTTCTCATTCTTGGCACTATAAACCTAATGAAGCTATTATAATGCCTATCAATACTGCTCGAGGTTGTGTTTTTAAATGTACTTTTTGTCATTATGTTTTTTGGCATGATCCTTACCGTCATAGATCTCCAGAAAATGTTATAGCTGAAATTAAACAAAATCAAAAAAAATATAATGCAAATTTTTTTAATTTTTGGGATGAATTATCATTTCACAAACTTGGACCTGCAACTAAATTTATAGATGAATTAATTAAAGCTGATCTAAAAATACATTGGACATGTGCTATCAGAGCAGATTTAATGGGCAAAGAGCACGATGCAAAAGGAAACTCAATTCCTAGAGAAGATAGATTAAATTTAGCTAAAAAATTTGTCAAAGCAGGGTGTGTATCAGCAGGATATTCATTAGAGTCTGGAAATGATGAAATATTAAAAGCAATGAATAAAAAAGTAGAATCAAAATACTTTAATGAACAAGTAACGATATGTAGAGAGGCTGGTTTGATTACAAATACTAGTCTAATCATTGGTTATCCTCAAGAAACCAAGGAAACCATAAAAGAAACAATGACAAAACTTGCAAAACTAAAAGTTTACCCTAGCACAGGTTTTTTATTACCTATGCCAGAAACTGGGATGTGGGATCATGCTATAAAAAATAATTACATAAAAGATATTGATAAATATTTAACTGAAATTACTGAGAGACAAGATTTTAGTTTGAATATGACAAAAATGACAGATGAGGAACTTAAGAATGAAACATTGCAGTGGCTAACCAAACTAAACGAAATTTTTGGGAATTCCCTAGATGAATCAAAACTATTAAAAACTGGGGGTGAGGATCAGCATTCTAAACATCAAGAAAAATCAAAGAATATGCCTCAAGACAAAAATGCCACAACAAAAGATATCTTAAATTATGCTGCCCAAGAAGGGACAATGAGATAACCTCTAAGCTTCAAACCTTTCCTCAATTAAACCATACTTATTTTTTTTTAAAAGTCTTAAAGCTTCTGATAAATACACTCTAGATTTTACCATGTGTATAGCTAATCTTCCAAGTGGAGCAATTTTTAGTTTTTTTCTTTTTTTCATTTCATCTCTTAACAAAAAAAGATTTAAATCTGTTTTTCTTGATAAATCTCTAACAAAATATCTAGTTGTAATTTTTTTTTTTGAAACTTTTCCAGTAAAATCTTTAAA
>CAJQRZ010000043.1 GCA_905612435.1 uncultured Candidatus Pelagibacter sp. | reverse complement strand
TTAGGTATTACCGAATACTTGGCACACAAAACTAATAAAAAAAATAAAGTTGCAATGTTAATTTATAATAAGATATTATCTGTGAGCCCAATAACAACACATTTACCTTTAAAAGACGTACACAAATATTTATCTAAAAGTAAAATAATTTACCATGTAAAATTAATTGATCAATTTTATAAAAAAAACCTAAAAAGAAATCCCAAAATTGCAATTACAGGACTAAATCCACACTGTGAAAGCAACTATAAATCAAGTGAGGAAGATAGAATTATAAAGCCAGCCATAAAATTATTAATTAAAAATAAATATAATGTTCAAGGACCTTTTCCAGCTGATACTATATTTTTAAAAGAAAAATTAAAAAATTATGATGTGATTATTGGTATGTATCATGATCAAGTTTTGACTCCCATAAAAACTCTTTTTGGTTTTAATGCTATCAATATTACTTTAGGCTTACCCTTTATTAGAGTTTCTCCTGATCATGGACCTAATGCTAAAATGTTAGGTAAAAATTTATCTAACCCAAAAAGCCTAATTGAAGCTTTAAAGTTTTTAGATAAATAAATGAATATTGTAGCAAAAAAAAGTTTAGGTCAAAACTTCTTAATAGACCGTAATATACTTGAACAAATTGTTAATACTGTTGAAATAGAAAATAAAGAAATTTTAGAAATAGGTCCTGGAAGTGGTAATTTAACACAGTATATTTTAAAAAAAAAACCTAAAAAAATTTATGTTATTGAAAAAGATAATGATTTATCTTTACTTTTAAATGAAAAATTTAATGATGAAATTAACATTATAAACGATGATGTTTTAACTATTTCTGAAGATAAAATTTCAAAAGAAAAGTTAACTGTATTCGGTAACCTACCATATAATATATCCACTGAAATTCTTTCAAAATGGATTGTTAATTTAAGTAAAAAATTTTGGTTTAATGAACTTATATTAATGTTTCAAAAAGAAGTCGCAGACAGAATTATTGCTAAATCAAACACATCTAATTATGGTAGATTATCAATTTTATCTAACTGGAAATTGGATGTTAAAAAAATTATAGATATAAAGCCAGAGAGCTTTTCACCAAGACCTAAAATCAACAGTTCATTATTAATTTTTTTTCCTAAAAAAGATTTTTTTAATTTTGAAAACCCAAAAAATCTTGAAATGATTACACGTGTTTTTTTTAGTCAAAGAAGAAAAATGATTAAAAAGCCCTTCAATCAAATATTTAAAAACTCAAAAGAAATTTCTAAAAAACTTGGAATTGATCTAAATCTAAGGCCACAAAATCTTGATCCTGAAACATATTATCAAATCACAAAAGAATATGAAAATTTAAGAAGTTAAAATTTCAATATGCTTTCTGATAAATTCTTTATCATAATCTTTAGAACCGTTATTAATTTCCGCGTCTATTAAATTATTAATTTTTAAATAACAGTCTTCAAGATTGTCATTTATAACTACATAATCATAGTTAATCCAATGTAGAACATCTCTACTGAATTCTTTCATTCTTTCTTCTGCTATTAATTTATCTTTCATGTCTCTGTTTGACAGTCTGTCAAATAATACCTTTTTACTCGGAGGAAGCACAAAAAATGTAATTAATTTATAATTTAATTTTTTGTTTTTTATTTGATCTGCACCCTGCCAATCTATATCGAAAATAACATTTTGGCTTTTTTCTAATTTTTCTATAACAGGAGTTCTAGTGGTTCCATAAAGATGATTAAAAACTTTAGCATACTCTAAAAATTCCTCATTTTTTATTAATTCTTGAAATTTTTTATCGTCAATAAAATAATAGTCTTGATTTGGAACTTCGTTTTCTCTCGGTTCTCGAGTTGTGTGAGATACTGAAATATTGAAATTTTTATTCTTAGATAATAATTTTACTAATGTAGTTTTGCCAGCCCCAGATGGGGATGATAAAATTACCATTATCCCATCCTTTTTTATGGACATTTAATTATTTTAATTGCTGTGGCCTTGAATAAATTTAATTGCATCACCAACAGTTAAAATTTTCTCTGCTTCACTATCAGAAATTTCTGTACCAAATTCTTCTTCAAAAGCCATTACTAATTCAACTGTATCTAAACTATCTGCACCTAAATCATCTATAAAACTGGACTCATCTGCTACTTTTACTTCATCAATGCCTAAATGATCTGCTACAATTTTTTTTACCTTGTTTGAAATATCTTCTGACATATTCTTCCTTTTTGTTATAATTCGTTAATAGATTAAAACATAGTTTTGTCAACCCATATACATGCCACCATTTACATGTATAGTTTCGCCATTAATATAATCTGATAGGTTAGAACTTAAGAAAATCACTGCATTTGCTATATCTTCTGGCTTACCTAATCTATTAGATGGAATTTTTGCTATTATAGTTTCTTTATATTTATCATCAATTTTATCTGTCATAGCAGTACTAATAAATCCTGGTGATATGCAATTAACATTGATATTTTTTTTTGCATATTCTATTGCAAGACTTTTTGACATTGCAACAATACCTGCTTTTGAAGCAGTATAGTTTGCTTGACCAACATTACCTGTATGGCCAACTACTGAAGTTATATTAATAATTTTACCCGATTTATTCTTAAGCATTTTTTTAATTGAATATTTACTCATCAAGAATGTTGACGTTAAATTTATATCTAATACTTTTGTCCACTCTTCTAAACTCATTCTAATTGT
>CAJQRZ010000042.1 GCA_905612435.1 uncultured Candidatus Pelagibacter sp. | reverse complement strand
AATTAACAATTTTTTTAGCCCCTAAATATCCCATAGATGATTTTAAACCACCAATTAATTTATAAATAATACTAGTTACTTTTCCCTTAAACTTAGAAAAACCCTCTACACCTTCGGGTACATATTTCGACATATCTATTTGTTTCTTTTGGAAATATCTATCTGCAGATCCTTTATTCATTGCTCCTACTGAGCCCATGCCCCTAAAACTTTTATACAATATTCCATTTTTTTTAATTAATTTTCCTGGAGTCTCTGATGTACCTGCAAATAATGATCCTATCATTACAGCATCTGCTCCTGCTGCTATTGCTTTTGCTATATCACCAGAATATTTTATTCCACCATCTGAGATAATTTTAGTTTTATTGTTTTTAACTGCTTTTTTAACATCTATTATAGCGCTTAACTGTGGAACACCAATTCCAGCAACTAATCTCGTGGTACAAATGGAACCAGGTCCAATTCCTACTTTAATAACATCTACACCCAATTTAATTAAAAATTTAGCACCATTTGCTGTTGCTATATTTCCAGCACACAAAGTTGTCTTATCTGTTTTCTTTTTTTTTATTATTTTTATTATTTCAGCTACTTTTTTGCTGTGACCATGCGCAGTATCAACTACGATTAAATTAACTTTTTCTTTTAAAATTGCTTCAGCTCTCTTAAGTTCTAACGGACCAGCACCAACTGCGGCTCCAACTAATAATTTTTCTTTTTTAACCTTTTTAATTTCTTTAATTTGTTTTTTTATATCTAAATTTCTATGGATGACGCCTATGCCCCCTGCTTTAGCAATAGCAATAGCCATTTTAGATTCGGTTATAGTGTCCATTGCAGAAGATAAAATTGGAATATCTAATATTAAATTTTTTGATAATTCTATTTTGGTATTAACTTCTGATGGTAGTACTTCTGAATATTTTGGTACCATTGTAACGTCGTCAAAGGTAAGTGCTTCTTTAATAGGATCCATAATCATTTATATATGATTCCATTAAAAATTAAAGTCTCTATCTTAAATTTTTACAAATAATAAAACTTTCTTTAGATTCTTTTCTACTCGATTTTGGTTTAAAAATCTTTACTTCTGTGAAAATTGTCTTTGCTTCTGCTACTATTTCGTTAAATGATGTTCCTAAAAATACTTTTGAAACAAATCTTCCTTCTTTAACTAAAATTTCTTTTGAAAATAGCATAGCTTCTTTACATAGTTCACCTGTATAAATTGCATCAATATCTTTAATGCCTGTCGTATTTACTGCCATATCTGAAAGAACTACATTTACTTTTGTTCTAAATAATTTTTTAATTTTGTCTTGTTGTTCTTTTTCAGTAAAGTCACCTTTTAATTGTGTTGTGTTATTAATTTCTTCCATTTCTTTAAGATCAATAGAAACTAACCTGCCACTTCTTACGGTTTTAGCTGTATACTGGGACCAACTACCTGGTGCAGCTCCTAAATCAATTACAGATATTCCATTTTTAAGAATTTTAAACTTTTGATCAATTTCTATTAATTTATAAGCTGATCTTGCCCTATATCCATCAACTTTCGATTTTCTCACATATATATCTCTTCGTTGTTTATTAATCCAGTTTTGTGAAATTCGGTTTTTTTTCAACTAGTGACCAAATCTTAAGCTTTTTATCTTAGAATTATCTTGAAGAGTTTTAATATTAATTTTTATTTTTTTGTCTAACCTCATGTCCTTATCTCCATTCCAAATTCCAGCAGCTAAATGCATAATTCCAATTTTATAATTTGGTAAATAAGGTTCTACAAATGTATTTTGCTTTTCATCAAACTTGGGTAGAAGATTGCTTGCTATCCAATTACAATTTAAAGGCAAAAATTCAGTTTCTAAATCATCAATATAAACTGACATGTTAATTGCAAGACCTTCTGAACCAAAAATATTTCCAGCTTTTAATGTTTTTTCAAGATTTGTTTGCCAAGATTTCCAACCTGGTGAATTTTTTTCTAGTGAAAAAACTCCAATATTAATATGGGGTGAAAAAGCCAGTTTTCTTGCTTTATCTAAACCTATCTTTGATTTTATAGCATGTTTAAAGTTTTGAGACTTAATTATTGCAATTTTTCCAAAGAGCCAATTTACTTTTGACATTACTTTATAACCAGGACCAAGCGTTTGTGTAATCCCAAGCTTACCATTCTCACAAGCTTTAAAATAAAGTTCAATTGAATTCCAATCGTTAACCCAAGCATCACAATCAATCCATAAATATTTTTCATAATTGGGAAAATATTTAGGCAAAAATGCTCTTGATACCTGACTCTTTAACCATTCCTTGCCTATGACTTTAAATGAAGGAACATCTATGTCCCACTCCGCAGATTTAATTTCATCCACTTTGGTTGATAAGACTGATTTTTGATTATCAGTAAGTCCGGCATCCAAAATACAAATTGCAACTTCATCATTTTTTTCAAATCTAATTATTGAGTCAATTAATTCATTTAGTAGTTCAAAATAATTTGAGTCGGCTAATGAAACAATTACATTTTTTTTCATCTATAATATATCTTCTAACTCTTCACTCTCATTTTTTTCGTTAATAATATTTTTTTTCTTTTTTATTTTTCTAAAATGAAAATAACTTACTGGAATTAAGCATAAATATAGAAATGAACTTACAGCAAGAACTTTGAATGTGTAAACTAGCAAGGCACCAAAAAAAATAACTATTCCAAATAATAAAAATTTTGTCATAGTTCTTGGAATAACTATCTTTTTAAAAGAATATGTTGGAATTGTACTTATTAGTAGTACTGAAACTATAATAAAAAATACTGGGACCATCACATCATAATTAATTTTAAAAAAAATTTCTCCAAATCCACTAAAACTTAATATTAAAGGCATTAAAACAATAATTCCACCAGCTGGTGATGGGACACCTTCAAAAAAGTTATCTTTCCATGAAGGTTCTTCACTAGAGCTAACATTAAATCTAGCGAGTCTTAAAGCCACACAAACTACATAAATTAAACAAACAAACCAACCTAACTTATCTAGATACTGCAGATTCCAAAAATACATTATAAACGCAGGTGCTACACCAAAACTAATTACATCACCAAGTGAGTCTAGTTCTTTACCCATTTTAGATGTTCCTTTTATTAGTCTTGCTATTCTTCCATCCAATGCATCCATAAGACTTGCAAATAATATGGCTATAATTGCAAGTGCAAATTTTCCATCTAAAGCGAATTTAATAGAACTCAATCCAATACAAACTCCTATTAAAGTAATCGCATTAGGCAAAATCATTCTTGCTTTTTTATCTGATACAATTTTAAAATTATTTTTTGGTTGTTCCATAAACTATTTTTTGGCTAGTAATGTTTCACCAGCAATTGTTTTTTGCCCAACTTTTACTAATGGTTTATAATTTTCAAAAAAAACATCTGCTCTACTTCCAAACCTAATCATTCCTATTCTGTCACCTTGTTTTAATTCTTGATCCTTTGATGATTCACAAACTATTCTTCTTGCAATTAATCCTGCTATTTGAACAACTATAATTTCTTCATCTTGACTATTTATAATCTTGTAATAATTACGCTCATTATCTTCACTGGCTTTATCGAGTGAAGCATTTAAAAATTTTCCAGGTTTGTAAAGTATTTCACTAATTTTTCCACCACACGGTGTTCTATTAACATGGCAATCAAAAACATTCATAAAAATACTTATTTTAGTAAATTTTTTTTCTCCAAGGCCTAATTCTTTTGGACCAGTAACCTCATGAACTATTAGAACTTCACCATCTGCAGGACTTGTTAAATAGCTATCATCATTTATTGAAATTCTTTCAGGATCTCTAAAAAAATAATAAACCCAGATAGTTAAAACTAAACCAACTAATCCAAGGAAAGTGCTAAGAAAATATAAAAAAATAGTTAAGATGATAGCTATTGCTAAAAATTTGTACCCTTCTGCATGAATCTTTGGAAATACTTTGTCTAACATAAGCTTAAATTTGATAATTTTTTATTAATATGTATATAAACCAACAAAATACAATTATTAAGATATAATAATCAAATATGGCTAAAATAAACGTTAAAAACCCTATTGTTGAACTTGATGGTGATGAAATGACAAGAATAATATGGGAATTTATTAAAACAAAGCTAATCCTTCCTTATTTAGATTTAGGGATAGAATATTATGATCTTGGTATGAAAAGCAGAGATAATACTAACGATAAAATAACAGTTGATTCAGCTGCAGCAATAAAAAAAATTGGAGTAGGAATTAAATGTGCAACAATAACTCCTGACGAAGCAAGAGTAGAGGAATTTGATCTAAAGAAAATGTGGAGATCTCCAAATGGAACAATAAGAAATATTATTGGAGGAACGGTTTTTAGAGAACCAATCGTATGCAAAAATATACCGAAATTAGTTCCATCTTGGACTGAACCAGTAATTATTGGAAGGCATGCTTTTGGAGATCAATATAGAGCAACAGATTTTAAAGTCCCTGGAAAAGGAAAAATGGAAATTAAATGGACAGCTGAAGATGGAAGTAATGAAATCAAGCATGAGGTTTTTAATTTTCCAGGACCAGGAATAGCCCTATCGATGTATAATTTAGATAAATCTATAGAAGACTTTGCAAGATCTTGTTTTGGCTATGCTTTGATTAAAGAATGGCCTGTTTATCTGTCAACAAAGAATACAATTTTAAAACAATATGATGGTCGTTTTAAAGATATTTTCCAAGAAGTTTTTGAAAATGAATTTGAAACTGAATTCAAAAAAAAAAATCTTACTTATGAGCACAGACTAATTGATGACATGGTTGCATGTGCAATGAAATGGAGTGGAAAATATATTTGGGCATGTAAAAATTATGATGGTGATGTTCAGTCTGATACCATGGCTCAAGGGTATGGGTCATTAGGATTAATGACTAGCGTTTTATTAACTCCGGATGGAAAAACAATGGAAGCTGAAGCTGCTCATGGTACTGTTACAAGACACTATAGGATACACCAGCAAGGAAAAGAAACTTCAACGAATCCTATCGCATCTATATTTGCTTGGACTAGAGGGTTGGCTCATAGAGGTAAATTAGATAATAATGATAAACTGATTAAATTTTCTAAAACTTTAGAAGCAGTTTGTATTAGTTGTGTAGAAAATGGATCAATGACAAAAGATTTAGCGATATTAATAGGTCCTTCAAGTAAATATTTAACTACAACTCAATTTTTAGATGTGCTAGATGCTCAGCTTAAAAAGAAAATTAAGTAATTAATTTTTTTATACTTTCAAAAGAATCTTCAATTTTATCTACCAAAGTTCCACCTGATTGAGCAAAATCAGCTCTACCACCTCCACCCTTGCCTCCTATAATCTCCGATCCAATTTTAACAATTTTAACGGCATCAAATTTATTTTCTAACCCCTTTGTAACACCAACAGCTAAGCCTACTTTGCCGTCGTTAATAGCATAAACAACTATAATACCTTCTTTTAATTCTCTTTTTCCTTCATCTATTAATTTTCTAAGATCTTTAAATGGAAGTTCTAAAACTTTTTGGAATCTAACTTTAATATTATTTATATCGTCATCTTTAATAATATTTTTAGATTTATCTTTTAAAATAAACCCAACGGTAAGATTTTCGAATTGTTTATTTAAATCCTTTATTGTTAATGCTTGATCTCTATTGTCTATACTAGGTTTTCCACCCAACTTAATAATTTTATTTGTTAAATCTTTAATCATTTCTACATTTTTTTGAGTAGATAAATCTGAAAGTTTTTCTTTATTTTGTAAATAATTCAGAAGCTGCTTATCTCTTAAAGCCTCTACTCTCCTAACCCCTGAGGCTATTGAAGATTGACTAATTATTTTAAACTTCCCTATATCTCCAATATTTTTTACATGAGTTCCACCACACAATTCTGTAGAAAAATAATGATCTTTTTCATCTCCCATAGATAAAACTCTAACCTCATCACCGTATTTTTCACCAAATAAAGCTAAAGCCCCATTTTGAACTGCTTCTTTAGGTGTCATTATTCTAGTTTTAACCTCAGAATTATTTTTTATCATTGAATTTATATATGTTTCTACTTTGTTAATTTCTTCTGGCGAAATTGGTTTCATGTGACTGAAATCAAACCGTAATCTTTCAGACTCAACTAATGAGCCTTTTTGAGTAACATGTTTGCCCAAAACTCTTCTTAAAGACTCGTGCAATAAATGTGTAGCTGAATGATAAGCCCTGATATTATTTCTTCTTTCAACATCAATCTTTAATTCTATGTTTTCATTTATTTTAATAGATCCTTTTTTAACTTTTCCATAATGAACAAATAAATCTCCTAATTTTTTTTGGACGTCAGTTACATCAAATTGAAAATTATCGTTAAAAATTGTGCCAGTGTCTCCTACCTGGCCACCAGACTCACCATAGAAAGGTGTTTGATTAGTGATAATTATTCCTTCATCATCTTTATTTAGTTTTTCTACTTCTTGGTTATTTTTTAACAATAATGTGATAACACCTTCAGCTTTATCAAAAGTGTAACCTAAAAAATCTGTTGTCCCTAAACGATCTTTAATTCCAAACCAAATTTCATCTACGGAGCTATCTCCAGAACCTTTCCAATTTTTTTTAGCTAACTCTTTACTTTTTTTCATTATGGAATGAAATTTTTTATTATCAATTTTTAGTGATTTGTTTTTTAAAATATCTTCAGTTAAATCTAGAGGAAAACCATAAGTATCATAAAGTTTAAAAGCAACTTCACCAGGTAAAATCTTATCAATTTTAGAAATTTCTTCATCTAAAATTTTAATTCCTCTATCCAACAATACTAAGAACTTTTCTTCTTCCATTCTTAATGTTTCTTTAATTAAAGATTGAGCTGTATCTAATTCTGGATAACTATTAGACATTTCTTCTAATAAAGTTTGAAAAACATTATAAAAAATAGGCTTCTTAGATCCTAATAGATGTGAATGTCTCATTCCCCTTCTCATAATTCTTCTAAGAACATAACCTCTACCTTCATTTGATGGTAGAACACCTTCAGCTATTAAAAATGAACTTGCACGTAGATGATCAGCTATTACTCTAAAGCTAGATAAGTTTGATGAATCAACCTTTTTACTTACAGCATTAGAGGTTGATTGAATTAGTTTTTTAAAGTGATCAGTTTCATAGTTATCATGAGTACCTTGTAAAAGTGCAGTAACTCTTTCTAGACCCATCCCAGTGTCTACAGAAGGTTTAGGTAGATCAATTCTATTATTTTTTGAAAGTTGTTCATATTGCATAAAGACAAGGTTCCAGATTTCTATAAATCTATCACCATCTTCATCCTTAGTTCCTGGCAAACCCCCCTTTAAATGATCACCATGATCATAGAATATTTCTGAACATGGGCCACAAGGGCCTGTGTCACCCATCGACCAAAAATTATCTGAAGTAGCTATTCTTATTATTCGATCATCTTTTAGGCCTGCTATTTTTTTCCAAAAATTAAAAGCTACGTCATCTTCATGAAAAACTGTTACATACAAACGATTTTTATCTATCTCAAAATCATTAGTAATTAAATCCCACGCATAACTTATTGCTTGTTCTTTAAAGTAATCTCCAAAAGAAAAATTACCCAACATTTCAAAGAATGTGTGATGTCTAGGTGTATAGCCAACATTCTCTAAATCATTATGTTTTCCACCTGCTCTTACACATTTTTGGGATGTGGTAGCCCTTTTATAATCCCTTTTTTCCAACCCTGTAAATACATTTTTAAATTGCACCATGCCGGAATTAGCAAACATTAATGTGGGATCATTATCGGGAACTAGATTGCTAGACTCAACTATTTTATGATCATTCTTTTCAAAATAATTTATGAATGTTTTTCTTATTTCATTTAATGTTTTGTCTGCCATCCTTTTAAAATACAACTTTTTTATTTGATGTCTAGATAACAGTAAGGGAAAAAAGGCGCTTAATTTAAGCGCCTTTTAATAATTAAAGATGACTTTTAATTAATCTTTTTTTGATGGAGCTATTTCTTCTTTAGTTTCCAGTTTAGGGTCTTCTATTTGATCTTTGGCAGCTTTGTCCGGATCAAGTGGATTTCCCTCAATTTTTTTAGCAATTACTCCTGCTTTTTCTCTTATTGCCATTTCAATTTCTGCAGCAATATTTGGATTTTCCTCTAGATATATTTTGGCATTTTCTCTTCCTTGGCCAATTTTTTCTCCCTTATAAGCATACCACGCGCCAGATTTTTCAACAATCTCTGCTTTAGCTCCAAGATCGACAAGCTCACCTACTTTGCTAATTCCTTTCCCATACATTAAGTCAAATTCAACAACTTTAAATGGTGGTGCTACTTTGTTTTTTACAACTTTAACTCTTGTTGAGTTACCAATAATTTCATCTCCATTTTTAATGGCACCAATTCTTCTAATGTCCATTCTTACTGATGAATAAAATTTAAGTGCATTTCCACCCGATGTAGTTTCAGGGCTTCCAAACATAACTCCAATTTTCATTCTGATTTGATTAATGAAAATCATCATAGTATTTGTACTTGAGATTGAGCCAGTTAGTTTTCTTAAAGCCTGACTCATCAGCCTTGATTGAAGTCCCACATGGTGATCTCCCATCTCTCCTTCAATTTCTGCTCTAGGAGTTAATGCAGCAACTGAATCGACAACTATTACAGAAATCGATCCTGATTTAATTAATGTATCAGCAATTTCTAATGCCTGCTCACCTGTATCTGGCTGTGAAATTAATAATTCTTGGGTATCTACACCAAGCTTTTTTGCATAAACTGGATCTAAAGCATGTTCCGCATCTATAAATGCGCATATTCCTCCTGCTTTTTGAGCTTCTGCAACAACCTGTAAAGCTAGTGTTGTTTTTCCAGATGACTCTGGTCCATAAACTTCAACAACTCTTCCTTTTGGAAGTCCACCTATTCCAAGAGCTAAATCTAAACTTAATGAACCCGTAGATATTGATTCAATGTCCATTGCTCTTCTTTGGCCAAGCTTCATAACTGAGCCTTTTCCAAAATTATCTATAATCTGGTTAATTGCTGCATCTAAAGCTTTATTTTTTTCTTTACCGTCTGCTTCTTGCGCTTTTGTAGATTTAACTACTTTTAGGCTGTTTTTAGTCATTTTTTACCTCTTTTATTAAAATAATTAGTGTTCGAATCATATATTATTTGTACACATTTTGTTCTTATTTTCAACAATTAATAATTTTAATTAAAAAGTCCCTTATTTACTTAATTTTTAAATGACTAATGTTTAAAAGACCGATCGACTGCAAAAGCTTAAACTGTGCAAGAAGATAGTTTCTTTCTGAGTTTGCTAAAGAAATTTTAGAGTCTAATAAAAAAGCATTAGATTGAATTACATCTAAAGTAGATCTTCCAAGTCCAGATTCATATTCAGCAGTAATTCCTTCATTGGCTATTTCTGCTGCTTTTACTTGCGATTTAACTGAATTCAATAAACTTTTGGATGTTTGAAAAGTAGCCCACACACTAGCAACATTAGTATCATTAATTTTAAGGGCATTATCTAATAATAGTTTTTTTTTATTTTTTAAATGTCTATTTTTGCTTAAAGAGGCTCTATTTTTTCCACCCGAATAAATTGGCCATGAAACTGTTGCTTTTAAAATACTTTTACTTCGTTCATCATATGTTGAGCTAAAATCTTCAGATCTAGAATTTTCAAATGAAAGTTTAGCTGTAGGAGACAAATCAGATCTTGCAATTGATACATCTTTCTCAGATTGTTGATATTCTAATTTAGCAATAATTAAATTGGGATTACTTTTTTTTGAAATTTCGAATGCATTATTTAATGTTTTTGGCAATATAATATTAATATCAGAATTTTTATTTAAAGAATTTGGATTTGAAATTGGTCCAATCACATTTTCATAATTTAATTTGTTAGTTGTAATTTCATTTTTTGATTGAATAAATTTTGCTTTTGCACCAGCAAGAGAGGCTTCTGATTGTGCTAAATCTGCTAAGGCAATTTGGCCACGTTCTAATCTTGCACGATCAGTTTCTACTTGTCTTTCTAACAAAGCTAAATTGCTCTGATTAATTTTAAATTTTTTATTTGCTAATATTAAGCCTGAATAAGCTTCAATTGCCTTTAATAAAATTTCTTGTTCTTTTTTTATTAATTTCACATCAGCAAGATCAATTCCAATTTCATTTTTTTTTATTTCTGCATTTCTCCCTAAATCTATTAATGTTTGTTGAATTATTATTGATGAAGTTAAAGGATCAACATCCTTCGTCGCAACATCTGCACCAGATCTATTTGTTAACTTATCTGTGTCTTCTTTACTTTTACTTGAAGAAATTGTAATAGATGGCAAGTATCCACTTTTTGAAATTTTTAAATTTTCTTTTGAAATATTTATGTTTTCTCTTTCTGCACTTAATTCTGTATTACTTTTATAAGTTTGCAACAATGCCTCAGATAGAGTTACAGCAAACACTTGTTGATTAAAAAAAGCACTAAATAACACTATTAAAAATATTTTTTTCATTTTTTTTTAAATTTTATATTTTGAATTTGATGGTTATCATTTAAATTCATAATTACTGATGAGCCTTTTATCGCATCTTTGAACATTTGTTGAGTAATTCTTTGATAAGTTTGCATAAAGTTTATTACATCTCCACTGTTCATAATCTTTAAATTTTTTTTGTTTCTTGTCTGCACCAAAAGTTTTCTCTCTTGTTTTAATCTCCAGTTTTTTAATAGATTAAAGTTTTTAGCTTTCAAATATAGCAAGCCGTCTAACTGTTTAAATAATGTCTTATATTTTGTTTTCAATTGATTATTAACATAAGATCTCCATTTAGTACTTTCATCATAAATTTTTTCGAGTGAATTAATTGGTTTTTTAAGTTGACTATTTTTTTGAGCCCTAGCGCCAACACACCAACCTTCAAAGATTATTACATCAGGTTTTGATTCAAGTTTGTACCATAGGCTTTTCGAATAACGATCATCTATTGCTTTATTAAATTTTGGTACCTGTGTACTTTTAAATTTCTTAGACTTGACTGTTTTAAAAAAATTAAGCATTAAATCTATGTCATGGGTTCCAGGAACTCCTCTTGTCATCAGCAAAGGATGTTTGTTTTTTGATAATAATTTTCTATCTTTTCTTGTTTTATAGAAATCATCAATTGAGACTTTAAAAACATTTAGTTTAAAGTATTTTTTTAAAATCAAAGTTAAAATTGATGAGATAGTTGTTTTACCTGATCCCTGTCCTCCTGCTAAACCTATTATGAGTGGTTTATTTTTGTTAACTTTTTTTGATATCCAAAAGCTTACGGGAATTAAAAAAGATTTAATCATTTTTTCTTTATTCTTAAATTTATCTCTTTTTGTTTCTTGAGATGAGATAAACTTAAAGTAATCTTTTTTTACTTCATTAAAACAATCTTTAACTTGTTGCATGAAAAATTATTTTTTATCCAGTGGATGGTTCTGGCCATCATTAACAGCAACATTTTCTAATTCAAAAGTATTTATTTCATCTATGCATCCAAGATTAAATCCTGTCATAGCTGGGTTAGCTCTTGGGTTGTGATGTGTATAAATTCCACAGTTAGAACAGAAATAGTGTTTAGCAACTTTTGAATGAAACTGATAAAGCTTTAATTTATCTTCGCCTTTAACTATTTTAAAATTTTCATTCTTAACCATAGACATAATTGCTCCTTTTCTTTTACAAATTGAACAATTACATTTTGAAATTTTCTCTAAATTATCGGGTACATTAATTTCAACTTTAACTTCTCTACAATGACATGTTAGTTTTTTCATTTTTATTTCTCCTTTTATCTTTTTTAATTAGAAATACATTTTGCTGTAATTTTATTACCATCAAGATCTCGAACATATGCGTAATAATTTCCATCCTCTCTCACTCCGGGTAATCCTTCATCAATAGCTCCATTTTGAAGAGCAATCTCGTGAAATTTATTTACTGCCTCTCTTGTTTCGGCCAAGAAAGCGACCATTGTACCATTGCCATATGTTGCTGGTTCTCCATTGCGAGGTTTTGTTATATAAAATTTAAGTTCTTTTGGTTCATCCAAGTGACCATATCCAACATATCTTTCTGTAGTAACAATCTTTTTTACTTTTAACGGTACAAAAATAGCATCATAAAATTTACTAGATTTTTTAAAATCATTAGATCCAACCATAACAAAACTAAAAATTTTACTCATAAACACCTCTGAAAATATATCTTTTAATATTAGATTTAAACTATCTCTGGTTTAAGTTATCCACAAGACTGCAAAATGTAGTTTGGATGTTCACTTTTTGATTCACTTTTGATTCAGTTACAGACTCAAAATACAACCTATTGACTGTATTGTATAAGTGTTCTATTAATTAGAACAAAATAAGAACATGAAATTAACTATTCCCTTTTATCTACATAAAGTAGGTGCTGGTTTTCCTTCTCCCTCAACAGACTACATTGAAGAAGATGTCGATCTTAATGCTCACCTAATCAAAAATGTTCCAGCCACCTTCATCATTAGAGTTCAAGGAAAATCTATGACTGATGTTGGTATTTATGATGGTGACTTATTAGTTATTGATAGAAGTTTAAAACCTAAAAACTTTTCAACAGTTGTTGCGAATGTTTATGATGAGTTAGTTGTTAAAAGCTTTGTTAGATCTAAAGATGGTCAATTTTTAACATCAGGCTCAAAAAACATTGAAGACAAAATAATTATTAGAGATGAATCTGAGGTATTTATCTGGGGAGTTGTGACTTATGTCATCCATTCAACGTACTAAAAAAATAGCACTTGTTGATTGCAATTCATTCTACGTTTCTTGTGAAAGATTATTTAATCCTAAAATTAGAAATAAACCTGTGGTCGTTTTATCTAATAATGATGGCTGTATCATCGCAAGATCAAATGAAGCTAAAGCTCTTGGTATAAAAATGGGAGAGCCTTACTTTAAAGCTAAAGATATAATACTTAAAAATAAGGTTTATGTTTTTTCTTCAAATTATTCTTTGTATGGAGATTTATCTAGAAGGGTAATGAGAACTTTAAAAAGATTTAATCCTGAGCTAGAAATATATTCTGTTGATGAAGCTTTTTTAGATTTAAGTAATTATCTTGATGATGAAGTTGAAGATGTTGGAAAAGAAATTAGAAGTATTGTTTTACAATGGACAGGCATACCTACAAGTATTGGTATTGCAAAAACTAAGACCTTAAGCAAGATTGCAAATCATATAGCAAAGAAAAAACAATCTGGTGTAACAAACTTAATAGGTATTAAAAATATTGACCCACTATTAGAAAAAATAGATATCAATGATGTTTGGGGAGTTGGTAAACAACTTACAAAATTTTATCATCAAAATGGAATTTACAATGCCAAACAATTAAAAAATATGTCTAACACTTGGATTAAAAAAAATTCTAATGTTTTAAGTTCTAGGACTGCACTTGAGCTTAGAGGTATTCCCTGTATTCCATTGGAATTAAAAACTTCAAAAAGAAAAAGCTGCATAGTATCAAGGTCATTTGGTACAAGAGTTGAAAAATTTCAAGAACTCAAAGAAGCAGTAGCAAGTTATTGCTTAAATGCTTCAGAAAAAATTAGATCAGAATCTTTAATTACAAAATCAATAACTGTTTCCGTCAGAACAAGTCCTTTTCAAAACAAAGGGGTTTATTATTCAAATGCTAAAACTATAGATTTTCCAATCGCTACCAATAATAGTATTGAAATAGTTAAAACAGCTTTGATTGCGCTGAATGAAATATTTATAAATGGATACAGATATCAAAAAGCTGGCATAACATTGACTGGCTTGGTTAGTTCAGATGGTAGTAAAAATTTATTTTCATCTGCAAAAGATGAAAAAATTAACACTCTCATGCGATCTATTGATAATACAAATTATAGATATGGTAGATCAACGCTGAGTTTAGCGTGTGCTGGGGTTAATAAGAAGTGGAATTTGAGGAGAGATCATTCCTCAAAGATAGATACTGCTGACTTTCATTCACTACCAATAATAAAAGCTATTTAATTTTATCAATACTATCGATATTTTCTAAAGAACTATTAAATTCTGAGATATTTTCTCTCTTAGATAAAATGATTACTGAAATCATCATAATGAGAACTCCTCCAACAGGTATCAATGTAACAATGGAGGTATTGCCTGTGATTAGAAACAAATAAGCAATTAAAAACAATACAGATCTAATTAATAATGTTGTTTTAAAAACTGCAATAATCGAAAAAGAATGTTTTAACAAATTAACAAAGCCCATTTTAGATGGACCAAAATATCTTTTGCCTCTTGTTGATGAAATTGAAAGTCTAATATTTTCTAATTTTGATAATGAGCCAGAAAAACTACTCCATGTAGCTGGCTCTTTTATCATTTTTTCTACAATAAATTTAGGTAGACAAGAATAATTACCAAACTTAATTGATTGACCTGTTAAAATTAAAGTTAAATATTTATGAGCCATGTAACAAAATCTAAAGATAAACCCTTCAGATCTTTTAACTCTATTGCCGGTAATAGCTCTACCAGGATTATCATATGCCTTACAAAGAATGGGTCCTATTTCGGATGGTAAATCTTCACCATCTCCATCCATTGGTACAACAAAGTCAAAATTCTCTTTTTCATTAATATACTTTAAGCCTGTTGCTATGCATCTTGTATGACCTTTGTTTTTTTTCATATTAATTATTTTGATTGAAGATAAATTTTTAAAAACTAGCGTATTATCAGGTTTTTTTTCTGTAGAAGCATCATTAATAACTATAACCGATACATCTGCATCCCATCCATCCAATTGAAGATCTATATTTTTTAAAAGTATAAAAAGCGAACGCCAATCGTTAAATATTGGAATTAAAATTTTAGTTATTTTCATTTACTGCTAACCATACATATTCCTAACCCTTTAATTAATCCAAAAATTCCAGGACAAATATCTTTTAAGTTATTTTTGTTTCCAGTATAAATAACTCCTCCATTATATTTGAAATTTTTTGGAATTTTTTCATTAAACCATATGGGTCTTGACTTTAAATGGTAAGAAAGATTACCAGCATTCCATTCATTTCCTACAACTATCGATATATCATTTAAAAAATTTTCATTCCATCTAGTTTGTATTAAATCTGCAATTTCTTTTCCCTGATAATCTGTTCTTTTGTTTGTTTTTGTAATTGAAATATAAGCATACAAAAAGGGTGAAAGAATAAATAGTATTAAAAATGTAGCAATGAATTTATTTAATCTTTTTAAATTTATTTGAGATTGAAAAATATAAACAACCAATACTCCTAAAAATAAATAAAACGGCACCATCCACATTGTTCTTATTTTAGAACCAGTTAATACAGAAGTTAAAAAAATTAATGCAATTGGAATAAAATTAATAAATAATAAAAATAATAATTTTTTATCTTTAAGATTAATCTTAAATTTTAATTTTTTAATCAAAAACAAAGACATAATCATAAATGGAATTAATATTCCTATTTGTTTTCCTAAAAAAATTAATGGATTAGTTATATGATTTAAAAAAATTGACTCTTCGAACCCTGTTCTTGCAATTCCGTATTTTATTGTAGTGTAATCATTGTTTGTTAACCAAATTAAGTGTGGGATCAATAAAATAATAAAAATAGTCGGTGCAATTAAATATTTAAAATTAAATTTTTGATATTTTTTTAAAAATATTGAATAAAAAAATAGTAAATCGATTGCAACCAATAAATATATAAATAGATATTTTGAAAGAAAACCAATTACTGCAAAAAAACCAACTAAAATACAATCTCTAATGTAAATTTCTTTTTTATCAAAAATTTGCCAAGAATAATAAACTGTCAACGCCCAAAATGGTAACTGACTTATATTCACATTAAATTCTGGTGTTGTAAAATTATAAAAATATATACTTTCTAATAAAAGCACTGATAATAAGCTTAATATTTTATTTCTAAAAAGTTTATTCGAAAATTTAAAAACTACAATAAAGCTTACAACAACAAATATTTGGCATAACAAATATTGAGACCAATCTTGATTTCCAAATATTTTAAAAAAAACTTCTGGAAAAAAAGCACTACCTGGCGGATGTTTATTAAAGCCCCAGTCTAAATTGCTACTCCAAGCTAAAGCCTCAATAGTATCTAGTGGTAAATTATTATTTGTTAATGATGGCACCAAAGTCCAAACAATCAAATGAATTGTGACAAATATGTAAAATAAATTGTCTATACTTTTTTTATTTTCCAACATTTGTTGAAATTTATATGAATTAAGCTTACTTGACACTAATAAATTGCTGAATATACTGCGGCAATTCAAAATTAAGAATATGCCAAAAATCTCTAAAGCTCCAATTAAAACATCTAAAGCGCCAATTAAAATATCTAAAACATATGAACCAAAATTTAGTGAAAAATATATGTGTGAGAAACATAAATTATATTTTAAAAAAAAGCTTTCAGAATGGAAAACAGAGATTGTGAAGGCTAATAATGAAGCTCTTTATAACGGCTCTATGGATGGTAATAGTGCATCAGCAGATATTGTGGATCAAGCAAGCTCATACACGGATAAAACTGTAGAAATGAAGGCAATTAATAGACAAATTAAACTTATCACTAAAATAGATCAGGCTCTAACTAGAATAAAAGATGGAACTTATGGATTTTGTGCTGAGACTAGTGAACCTATCGGTTTAAAAAGATTGATGGCAAGACCTGTGGCTGAATTATCTATTGTTGCACAAGAAAAACACGAAAAAGATGAAAAGGTTTATGCTGACGATTAAGGTTGAGGTATCTGAGATCCATTTTTTAAAATATCATACCCTTTAATTACCGCATCTCTACTGCCAATATCTAAATACCACCTAGTTAAATTTTTATAATTCTTTAATCCAATGTCATGCCACTCATGTCTTGCAATCCATGGCCAAGTCGCTATATCGGCAATAGTATAATTTTCTCCAGCTAAGTACTTCGAAGCTAATAGTCTTTCATCTAATTCTTCATAAATTTTTTTTGCAATTTCAAAATATCTTTCTTCTCCAAATTTACTTTTTCCAGGATTGTAATGGTGAAACTGATGGTGCTGTCCAAGCATAGGTCCTATGTAACTCATTTGACCCATTAACCACTGATTAATTATATTTCGTTCTTTAATATTATAAAATTTATTACTTTTTTCTCCTAAATAAATAAGAATTGCCCCAGATTCAAATAAAGATTGTTTGTTGCTGTGGTCTATAATTACTGGAATTTTACTAAATGGACTTATTTTTTTAAAATAAGGTTTAAATTGTTCTTCTTTAGATATATCGATTTTTGTAATCTTAAATTCAAAACCTATTTCTTCTAACATTATTGAAATTTTTACACCATTGGGTGTTGGAGCAGTCAAGAGCTCAATCACTTTTTAACGCCTAGTCTTTCTTGTGCAGCCTTTGATGTTGTTGTAAATTCGAATCTTAATTTTTCTTCAGGTTTTGCATATTTAAAACATCCTCGTGCAGCAAGAGCTCCCTCATGAAACCCTGAAAGAATTAACTTAAGTTTTCCAGGGTAAGAACAAATATCACCTATAGCAAATATACCTTCTTTATTAGTTTCAAAATTTTCTGTATTAACTGGTATTGTTTTTTTATCTAAATTTAATCCCCATTCAGTAATTGGTCCAAGTTGCATAATTAATCCAAAAAAACCTAAAACGTAATTTGTTTTAATTTCTTTAATAGTATCATCGTCATGTTTTATAGTAATACTTTCAACTTTCTCTTTCCCAATAACAGAATTTAGTTGATATTTTTTATAAACATCTATTTTACCTTCATCTTTTAACTGATTAACTTTATCAATACTTGCTTGCATTCCTCTAAACTCATCTCTTCTGTGAACTAATATGATCTTAGATGTATTTGATAATTCAATTGCCCAATCTAATGCCGAATCTCCTCCACCAAAAATAACAACTGTCTTATTTTTAAAAATTTTTTTATCTTTAATTGAATAAAGCACTTGTTTACCTTCGTACTTCTCGGCATCTTTAGTTGGAAATTTTCTTGGTTCAAAAGAACCAACACCAGCTGCAATAATTATACTAGAAACTTCAAATTCAGATCCTTTATTAGTTTTAACAATCCATTTTTTTTTTAATTTTTTTATTTCCTGAACTCTTTCTCCTAAATAAAAATTTGGTTTAAATGGCTCTATTTGTTTAATTAAATTATTAGTTAGCCCTTCTCCTGTGCACTTCGGCACTGCTGGAATGTCATAAATAGGTTTATCAGGATAAAGCTCAATACACTGACCACCAATTTTATCTAAATTATCAACTACCTCACATTTTAATCCAATTATCCCTAATTGATGAACACAAAATAGTCCAACCGGTCCCGCTCCTATTATTAAAGTATCTGTTTTAATCATTAAGCTTGTTTCTCTGGCATGGTTACAATTAAACCATCTAGTTCATCGGTAACAATAAGTTGACAGCTTAACCTACTAAATTTATTTGGTTCATAAGCCATATCTAACATCTCTTCTTCTCCATTTTCTTTTTTTGAAACCTTATCAAACCATTCTTCTTTGACATAAACATGGCAAGTGGCACATGCCATAGAGCCTCCGCAATCAGCATCTATGCCTGGAATATTGTTTTGAACAGCACCTTCCATAACGGTTAAGCCATTCGGAACATCAACTGTATGAAGTTTATTGTTACTTTCTATGTAGGTAATTTTAGTCATAAATAATTATAAATATAAATATATATAGAGACAAAAAAAAATAGGGCAAGTGACAAAACCACCAGCCCTATTTTTAATAAGTTAAACTATTTACCTAGCTCTGCTAGAACCTTGCATTGCAGCAGCCCAAATAATTAGACCAAATGCAATTTTGTTCAAGAAATCAGCTGCGTTGTAAATGACGTTTAGTGAGTTAGCATCTACACCACCTGTTAAATAACCAAATATATAACCTAATGGATAAATAGCCCAACCAACTGTTACTATCATTCTCATCGCACCAAAAGCAGTAACAAGAGCTTTGTTTCCACTTTTAGATGCAGCTTTACCTGCTTCTCCAGAAAATATTTCATAAAGAATATAGATCCATCCAGCCATACCAATAATGAAACCAAGCATAGAATTAATGTATCCTGCTTCTCCTAAATATCCTCCAATTAGCATTACCAATGAACCAATTAAAAGTCTCCAGAATATTCCACCGTCAACTTTTCTTACTGCTGATAGAACAAAATAGAATTCTAACATCAACAATGGTACAGTGATTAACCAATCAATATATCTATATACTGTTGGTGAGTCACCAGTCATGATCCATACTTCTCTCATATACATGTAATGTATAAATGCAATACCTGTTACTAATCCTGCCACAGTAATTGAAACTCTCCATTGCACTGGAACAGATCCTCTTTCTAAGAAAAAGAATACTGTAGCTGCTAGACATCCCATTGACACCAGCCAGAATGAAATTCCAACAAAGTCATCAGAAGCTAACATCGCAGTTTCTGCGTTTGCCACACCTGTAAGACCTGTTAAGGCTACAGTTGCTAGAGCAAACAATTTTAGTTTTTTCATAAAAAACTCCCTCTTTAGTTTGTTTTTAACTTTAATTTATATAAATTAAGTTTAAGTATTACTTAAACCAATGTTTGTGACTACCTACCAAATATAAATGGTTAAATGAAGTCTTATTTAGCCCCAATTTGGTTGATTTTACTTACTTTTTAAATTTAAATGAACTTGTTTAATATAACAAACTAAATAATAGTCGAAAATAGAATCAAATTATATGTCTAAGAAATTTCAAGAAATTTATGATAATTCAATAAAAAACCCTGAAAATTTTTGGCAGGAAGTGTCTAGTGATATTTTTTGGTTCAAGAAACCAACAAAAATTTTAAACAAATCCAATCCTCCTTTTTACAAATGGTTTGAAGATGGAATAACAAATACTTGTTATAATGCTTTGGATATACATATTGACCAAGGCAGAGGAAATAAACTTGCTTTAATCTATGATAGTCCAATTACAGGAAATAAAAAACAATTTACCTACAATGAGCTTAAAGAAAAAGTTTCAAAATTTTCAGGATCACTAAGAAATCAAGGAATAAATAAAGGTGATAGAGTTATAATCTATATGCCCATGATTCCAGAGGCTGTTATTGCAATGTTAGCATGTGGAAGAATTGGAGCAATCCACTCTGTTGTTTTTGGAGGCTTTGCATCAAGTGAGCTGGCAAATAGAATAGATGATAGTAAAGCAAAATTATTAGTTACGGCTTCTTGTGGATTTGAACCAGGTAGAACTATTGAATACAAACCTTTAGTTGACGAGGCTATTAAATTGGCTTCACACAAAATAGATAAAATGATTTTATTTCAAAGAACGGGCCATGAAGTAAAATTAAATGCCCCTAAAGAAATTAGTTGGGATGAAGCTCTGTCAAATGCAAACGAAGTAGACTGTGTAGAAATGAACTCAAATGAGTTTGCTTACATTTTATATACCTCAGGTACAACTGGAATTCCTAAAGGAATAGTAAGAGATATTGGTGGCCATATAGTTGCTCTAAAGTGGACTATGAAAAATATATACAATATTGATTCAGATGATGTCTGGTGGTCTGCTAGTGATATTGGTTGGATTGTTGGTCATTCTTATATTGTTTATGCCCCACTGTTTAAAGGATGTACGACTGTTTTATTTGAAGGTAAACCTGTAGGAACTCCAGATGCGGGAGCATTTTGGAAAATAATTTCTGAATATAAAGTTAAATCTCTTTTTACTGCTCCCACAGCTTTTAGAGCTATCAAAAAAGAAGATCCTGAAGGTAAGTTTTTTTCTAAATATGATTTAAGTAAATTTGAATCATTATTTTTAGCAGGAGAAAGAGCAGACCCAGATACAATCAAATGGGCTGAAAATTTATTAAAAGTTCCAGTAATTGATCACTGGTGGCAAACTGAAACTAGTTGGGCTATTAGTTCTAATTGTACTGGAATAGAAATGATGAAAACAAAATATGGTTCAGCCTGCAAAGCTGTTCCTGGTTATGATGTAAAAGTTCTCAAGCCCGATCAAACACTAGCTAAACCTAATGAAATGGGAGACATTGTTGTAAAACTTCCTCTTCCTCCTGGAACTTTTCCAACCTTATGGAATGCAGATAAAAGATATAAAGATAATTACATGACTAATTATGAAGGTTATTATGAAACATATGATGCTGGTCATATTGATGAAGACAATTATATTTGGATAATGTCTAGAACAGATGATATTATTAATGTTGCAGGACATAGATTATCGACTGGTGCAATAGAAGAGGTTTTGTCAGAACATCAGTCAGTTGCTGAATGTGCAGTTTTAGGGGTTGTGGATAAGCTAAAAGGGCAATTACCTATAGGATTAGTTGTTCTTAAAAAAGGAGTTGAAAAAGATAATGAAATAATTTCGAAAGAATGTGTTCAAATGGTTAGAAATGCAATTGGACCTGTTGCTGCTTTTAAAGTTGTGATTGTTATTAAAAGATTACCAAAAACTAGGTCTGGGAAAATATTAAGAGGTACCATTAGAAAAATTGCCGATAATGAGGAATATAAAATACCAGCAACAATTGATGATCCTGCAATTTTAAATGAAATAAAAGATGATCTAATTAAAAATAATATTTTAAAAGACTAAAGGTTTACCTTCAGGCTCACCTAAAATTTTACCATCTCTCATTTTAATTTGACCTGCTATTATTGTTGAAACCGGTGTTCCTTTAAATTCAATTCCATCAAAGGGTGACCAACCACATTTACTTTCAATATTTTTATTTTTGATTACAATTTTTTTATTCATGTCTACTATTGTAAAGTCAGCATCAAAACCTTCTTTAATAAAACCTTTATCTTTAATTCCAAATATTTTTACCGGATTTTCACATACAGAATTCATCAATTGTTCAAGACTTAATTTTCCATCATTAACATGATTTAACATAACTGGCATAAGAGTTTGAACACCTGGCATTCCAGATGGTGAATTTGGATAATTTTTTTCTTTATTTTCTTTTAAGTGTGGAGCGTGATCGGAGCCAATTGTATCATTAAAATTATTTTTCACTCCATACCACAGTCTATCATAATGAGACTTGTCTCTTATGGGGGGATTCATTTGAGCATAAGTTCCCAGCTTGTCATAACAATCTGGAGCGAATATAGTTAAATGCTGAGGTGTTATTTCAAATGTAATCTTACCTTTGTGCTGTGATAAAAAATCAATTTCTTGTTTTGTGGTAACATGAAGAATATGTGCTTTTTTCTTATAACGCTCAGCTATTCTTACAATCCTTCTAGTTGATGAAATTGCACATTCGTCATTTCTCCAAAGAGGATGTGTATGAACATCTCCATCTTTAATTAATTTTTTTCTCATGTTTAAAATTTCTTCATCTTCAGAGTGAACTGAAACAACTTTTGAGCTACTTTTAAATACCTTTTCAATATCTTTTTCGTGTTGAACTAATAAACTTCCCGTTGAAGAACCTGCAAAAAGTTTAATTCCACAACATCCTTCTAGATCCCTTAGGTCTGCTAGTTCTGCGGCGTTATCTTTTGTTGCCCCAAAATAAAAAGCATAATTGCAATACATCCTATTTTTTGCGAGATCTAATTTTTTCTGGAATTCTATTTTATTAGAAGTTGGAGGGTTAGTATTTGGCATTTCAAAAACACTTGTTATTCCCCCTACAATTGCTGCTCTGCTTCCTGAGTGAAGATCTTCAGTATCAGTTGAGCCCGGCTCTCTAAAGTGGGTTTGAGTATCTATGCACCCTGGTAAAATGGTTAAGCCTTTAGCATCAAATATCTCTTTTGCTTCACTATCAATTTTTCCAATTTTAATAATTTTACCATTTTTAATTGCTATATCTTGATCTTTAAGTGCTTTATCTATGTAGCAGGAACCATTTTTAATTATTAAATCTAACATTTCTAAAAAAAGTAATTATATTATAATTGAGGATCAATCAAATATGAATATTGAAAAAGTATATATATTAGAAGATAGAGGTATTCTCTATATCAATGGTGAAGATACAAAAGAATTTTTACAAAACCTTATTAGTAACGATATAAATAAAGTTAATGAGACCAATAGCTGTTTTTCTTCCCTTTTAAGTCCTCAAGGTAAATACCTTTATGATTTTTTAATTTTAAAACACAAAAATGGTTACTTTATAGATTGTGAAAAAAAACAAGTAGAAGATCTTTTAAAACAGTTAAATATTTACAAAATTAGATCAAAAGTAGAAATCTTAAACTTAAGTAATGAATTTGTAATTGTGGCATTTAGTTATAAAAAATTTATGAAGTTTGAAAAAGTAAAAGATACATTAGGTTTTACATTTAAATATAGAGAAGACCCCATTTTTTTAGATCCAAGAAATAAAATGCTTGGTGGTAGGTTGGTTATAAATTTAGAAAAACTTTATTTGTCTTTAAAAAAATTAGAATTACAAAGCTCTGAAGTAAGTGAATATTATAAACTAAGCCATCAATTGGGTATTCCACAGCAAAATATGAAAAAACTAAAAAATAAATTATTTGGAATTGAATGTAATTTTGATGAATTAAATGGAATAGATTTCAAGAAAGGCTGTTATGTAGGTCAAGAAAATACTGCAAGAATTAAATTAAAAAATAAATTAACAAAAAGACTACTACCTATTAATTTAGTTAGCGGAAAATTAAAAGAAGATGCGTTAATCTATGGTAAAAATAATAAAGAAATAGGAAAAGTCTTAATTGATAATGAATATCCATTCGCAATAATAAAATTTTTAGATAATAATTTTAATAACTCAAATGAATTTAAAAGTGATTCAGCTATTTTAAAAATAACAAAACCCGAATGGATTAAAGATTAATCATTTAATAAATTTACTTAAATTGGGTTTAAAATATTTTGGGCCCTTCATGACTTTTCCGGCATCATTATAAATTGGCATATCCTCATCATCTAATTTGCTCATATTGGATTGTTGTACTTCTTCAAAACAATTATCTAAATTTATTCCAAAAGCATGTCCAGCACCATAAGTAACATAAAGAATGTCTGTCAATGCATCTGCTACTTCTACAAGATCCTTTTTATCTAGCGCTTCTTTGAGCTCTTCAAGTTCTTCTTTTATTAAATCATATCTAAGATTGTTAATTTTTTCTGAGCTAAAAGAAGGCTTTTTTTTAACTTCTTGGCCAAAAGTTTGCATAAAATTTTTCACTTTTTTAAAATTTGTCATTTTACTCCTGTAAGATTCTTTAATTTATTATATAATATTTTTAAATTAAATCTTAAATATTTACTAATGAAATTAAGGAAAGAATTTGACAGTATTGGCGTAGTAAATGTGCCAGCAGACAAATATTGGGGAGCTTCAACTGAGCGCTCAAATAAATTTTTTAATATTGGAAAAATATTAGTTAATATCTCTATAATAAAATCTATAGCAATTATTAAAAAATCAGCTGCAATTGTCCATTTTAAAGAAAAACAAATTGATAAAAAAATTTCTAACTCAATAATAAAAGCATCTGAGGAGGTAATTTATGGTAAATTGGATAAAAATTTTCCTTTAAAAGTTTGGCAAACAGGGTCTGGAACACAAACCAATATGAATGTTAATGAAGTTATAGCAAATAGAGCTATAGAAATATTGGGTGGAACAATGGGAACAAAAAAACCTGTTCATCCAAATGATCATGTCAACAAATCTCAATCAACTAATGATGTTTTTCCTACAGCAATGCATATTTCAATTGCTAAAGAAACAATAAATAAATTACTACCTAGTTTAAAAATTTTAGAAAAAGAATTAAAAAATAAAATCAAAGAATTTAAAAATATTATTAAAGTTGGAAGAACACATCTCCAAGATGCTACCCCATTATCTTTAGGTCAGGAATTTTCTGGTTACCATGCTCAATTAAAAAAAAGCATTGAAAGAATAGAATATGCTCTTAAAGAGATTTATTATCTTGCTCAAGGTGGTACAGCTGTTGGAACTGGTATTAACTCTGAAAAAAATTTTGATAAAAAAATAGTTAATGAAATATCTAAAATAACAAAATTGCCATTTAAACCTGCACCAAATAAATTTTCTGAACTAGCCGCTCATGATGCAATTGTTAATTTTTCAGGAACACTAAATACTTGTGCTGTTTCTTTAATGAAAATTTCTAATGATATAAGATTTCTTGGTTCTGGTCCAAGAGCAGGATATGGTGAATTAATCCTTCCTGAAAATGAACCAGGTTCTTCGATAATGCCTGGTAAAGTTAATCCAACACAATGTGAAGCTGTAACAATGGTATGTGTAAAAGTTATTGGAAATCATACAGGTATAACATTGGCAGGCACACATGGCCATTTTGAACTTAACGTTTTTAAACCATTGATAGCTCATAATATTTTACAATCCATAGATCTTCTTGCTGATAGCACAAAAAATTTTTCTTCATTTTGTATTAAGGGTATTAAGGCTAATAAAAAAAAAATTAAAGAACATTTGGATAATTCATTAATGCTAATTACTGCTCTAGCTCCTCATATTGGTTATGATAGCGCATCTAAAATTGCAAAAGCAGCATTAAAAAATAATACAACACTAAAACATGAGGCTATAAAAACTGGATTAGTAAAAGAAAAAGAATATGAAAAGATAGTAGATCCAAAAAAAATGATTTATCCCTCATAAATTATAAATTATAAATTATAAATTATAAATATTTTATTTGTAAAATTCTTTAAATCTATCCAATTATTAATTTCATTTTTCTTATTATAGTCATCTAATAAACCTAAAATCTCATTGCTTACATCAGCTTTAG